>CAZBCD010000132.1:0-6494 GCA_964490205.1 uncultured Pelolinea sp.
AGCTTACCTCTCTTACGCTTTCAAAGTTGCACTTGCTAGTTGAATTCAAGTGTTAATGCAAGGGCACAGGACTCATAGGCCCTTGGTTGTGGATTCACTGCAAAGCACCACGACTGCGTAAATCTAGAAATGACCTTACAAGTCTCCAGTGGAGACTTGTAAGACCTCGCCATCTTCTTTCTAAAAAAAATGACTAAAAAAATAAAGAAAAACCCAGATGTGTTTTATATGTAGTGTATCAATTTGCCCTTCCTTCTTGTGCAAATGGTGCAAGCTGAGTAGAAACTATAGACATTACAGATATTTTTTCACCAACTTTTGTCGCTCTGTAAATATAATAGAGACTATAGAGTGAATTGAGGATAACTCTTAATTAGCAGGTTTTCTTATGAGCTT
This sequence comes from uncultured Pelolinea sp., assembly GCA_964490205.1. Taxonomy (GTDB): domain Bacteria; phylum Chloroflexota; class Anaerolineae; order Anaerolineales; family Anaerolineaceae; genus Pelolinea. The sequence continues at coordinate 397 of CAZBCD010000132.1, forward strand.
ATATAATATATCTTATGTGAAGATTTCCATTAAGAATCTTGCTTACCAACCCGGTAGAAAGGTAAAAGTATTAATATGGCTCATCACACAATTAAATCTAGTTATTCAAATTTAGCGGACAGACTAAATCGTTTTCCCCAAGGGGCTCCTCCTACTGAGCTATTATTTTCAATTTTAAAAGTACTTTTCAGTGAGAAAGAGGCTGAATTAGTTTCGTGCCTTCCAATAAGGCCATTCACAACAGAAAAAGCCAGCCGCATTTGGAAAATGGACTTGACCAATACGCAAAAGACTCTGGATAAATTGGCAAGTCGCGCTATTCTAATTGATATCGAGCAAAACGAAGAAACAGTTTATGTATTACCACCACCCATGGCAGGCTTCTTTGAGTTTTCGATGATGCGCGTGCGGGATGATGTTGACCAGAAGGTGTTGAGTGAATTGTTTTATGAATATATGAATGTAGAAGAAGATTTCATCCGGGAATTGTTTACCCGGAGGGAGACTCAACTGGGACGCACCTTTATTCACGAACCAGTTCTATCCTCTCAAAACGCGCTCCACGTTCTGGATTATGAGCGGGCAACTCACGTAATCAAAACCGCCACACATCTTGGGGTTGGGATCTGCTACTGCCGTCATAAAATGGAACACATGGGCCGAGACTGTGATGCTCCAAAAGAGATATGCATGACATTCAACAATACCGCAGCATCACTTATCCGACATGAGCATGCACGTCAAGTGGATGTGAATGAGTGTTTGGATTTATTGCAAATGGCCTATGAAAATAACCTGGTTCAGTTTGGCGAAAATGTGAGAAATCAAGTGAACTTCATTTGCAATTGCTGTGGATGCTGCTGCGAGGCTATGATCGCAGCCCGCCGGTTTGCGATTCTGAATCCTGTTCACACGACCAACTTTATCCCCGAGATCAATGAAGCAACGTGCAATGGATGTGGAAAGTGTGTCACTGCTTGTCCAGTTGAAGCTATGACTTTGGTTTCCTCTAACGATCCGAGTAAACCCAAAATGAAAAAGGCGAAGTTGGATGAAGATCTTTGCTTGGGCTGTGGTGTTTGCGTTCGTAATTGTGCTATGGATAGTATTCATCTAAAATCTCGCCCGGAAAGAGTCATTACGCCATTAGATGGAATGCATAGGGTAGTAATGATGGCTATTGAACGTGGCAAATTACAAAATCTTATTTTTGATAATCATGTACTGCAGAGCCATCGAGCATTGGCCGGGGTTCTAGGTGTCATTCTGAAACTTCCACCAATCAAACAAATTCTTGCCAACCAGCAGATAAAATCACGTTATCTTGAAGCTCTGATAAGCCGCACCAATAACCATGGCCAGCAATAAGCAACCAAGTCATTGAGAACTTCATCTTTTTACACCTGCGTTAACACTGACACGCTTCATAACGGATGATGCGGCGAATTTCGCCAAGCTTGGTGATAATAAAGTAATTTTCGTGATTAAAACGCTGGCAGGTTACCTGGAAGAAGAGGTAAAACTACTAGCGATAAGTAGACGTGATGGACTTGCTAAAAACCGATTTATATTTATTAGGTTAATAAATGTTATCATGCTCTAATCTAGATTATAGGATTATTGAAACTTAGCAACACCTATATATTGGAAATAAGCAATTAAATCCGTGAAAACTACCACCTGTGGGGATAATAAAGATCTTTGTTAGTCCAAGACCTCATAAGCCCTTGGTCGTGGGTTTGCCCATACGGGCAAACAGAAAAGACCTTACAACTACCCACTGGATAGTAATAAGCCCTTGCTATATTTCTGATAAATTGGGGTAAGGTTACAGTTTTAAAAATATTTAGGGGATTGTGAGGGGATAAACGGGGGATATATGGGTGATTGCAATAGAAAAAGCCACTCTTGCAAACACTTTGTCAAGTCGGTGAGAGAAACGGCGCGAGCCCGGATGACTTTACAAAGTGGGAAGTGGCTAAGATTGCAATAAACTCACCATTGCGTAAGATTCGATGGTTGATCCTTTGCACCTATAATCAGAAGCCACAAAGTAAGCCCAAATTCCGCAATAAATCCAAGCGGATAGCTTACATAGGTTATTGCATAGAAGCCCGGAAAAAGCAAAAATAGAAGAGAAGTTGTCGTCCAGGTAACACAAGAAACCATCAACAATATACCCAAAGCTTTGGGCAGGAAGCCTGACTTGAAAACCAAATAACCAAGTGGAAAGAGCCAGGCACCAAAAAAGATCTGGGAGACCCAATACCCATTTTTCTGTAAATCGAGAAATGCCATTGCCAGGGTTTGCAGTTGATCGGCTTGGAATACTTTCAAGGTATCAGCGCCACTCGAGAGCAGTAGAGCAGCAATATAAATAAAGTCATTAGCGAACCGTACAGCGACTCCGCCTAGATTCAATAACAGGAAGAGCAAAGCGAGATTCTTGTTCACTGGTTTCAATAACGTGTATAAAGCCCAGGCCGCCAAAAAGAAAAGCACACCAGCGAACAGATCGCCCACAATGCCGATCCGAAATTGCAATTCATGAGCCACAATATTACTGGCTGTTGTTGCGGCATCTCTTAATACAATCAGTGGCGAGCGACCAAAAATATCTGCTAATATCTCAACTACAAAATAAATGAGATACAGGAACCCTGCAATTCTAGCGGCCTTGCTTGGTGATAAATCAGCGATATAGTCTTTATTTTTGTTTGTCCCAGAGGGACTTTGTTCGATCGAATTCATTTCTTTCTCCTTTTTTTATAAACTTTTTTAATAGGTTTCATTGAAAAATACTTGAATAAAATTACGTCTACCATCCGGTTACCGGAGGTTGAAATGGGCAGGAATTGTTATCAAGGGCAAATTTCAACCTCCGGTAACCGGATGGTAGACGTAATTTTATCCAAGTGCTTATTTCCATTTATTATTTGATGACTGATTGATGCGCCTGGCCGTTCTCGAGCGGACTGACCGATACCAACGGCATGCCCAGATCACGAACTTTTTTAAGCAAGCCATGCAACGCGGCTTGATCGACCACCGGGCCGGTTAGAAGCGTATCGCCGTCCTTTTCCAGCGTGATGGCCAGGCCCTCAAACCAGACTTCCCACTGAGAATCCAGATGGCCTTTGATCCTGATCTGATAGACCACGGCTTGACTCGGGTCAGTTTTTGGGTCGCTTTTGTTTGACATTTCCTTGTACCTTTCGCGGCTGGATATTACATTCTGCGCCACTTGCTCAATGTACAAGGATAATATCCCCCACACAGTGTTGTTGAATAGACACTTTAGTGTTGAACGAAGGTGTTGTTTAAATTATTACCGGGGGGGAGAGAGAATGTTGAAGAAAATTGAACCTTACAACAAACCCAATTCGCGGGCGCGGGCTACAGCTTTGGTGCGACTTTGAACCTGCAGTTTGTTAAAAATTTTGCGGTTATGCCCTTTGATCGTATCCAGGGCGAGGAAAAGCCGCTCGCCTATCTCACGATTGGAGAGTCCCTGGGCAATGAGACGCAGTACTTCCAACTCGCGTAGGCTCAATGACTCGATAAGAGGTTGGTTGGAGAGCACATCAGACTTGGATTGACTCTTCCGCTCCTCCGCATCAAATGCAGCCAGTAACTTACCGATATAGTCCGGCATAGCCTCATAAGAAGCAGTTTCGTACATTAGTTGGGCCATTGGGGCACCTTCGTCGACAAAGAGACGGATGAAGCCGCCTGGCTCGGCCAGCGCCAGCGCCTTGCTTAGCTGCTGCACAGCCTTATCCTTTTCCCCATGTGCAAGGAGTGCAACCGACTGCAGAACCATCACCTTAAGCTGTTCATCCACCCAACCCTTCGCCTCCATCTGCCGGCGCAATGGTGAAAGCAAAGCCAACGCGGCAGACGGGTCTCCCTGGGCGAGGAGTACACGGGCTTGGCTGAAGGGAAGATCATGCGTTTGCGCGAGATGAGCGGCTGCTGCCAAATCGCCCTGGCGCAGCAGGATAAGCACTTGTGCGGCTGCCACTTCAGGTATCCGCTGCACGAAGTTATTCTGGCGCATGGACTGCTCGGTCTCCGCTAACATGGCAGCCGCACCGGGTACATCTCCCTGGGCCAGTTTCAGACGGGCAAGAAACACCTCAGAGATAATGAATCTGTCAATAATTCGGTCATACTGCCGCAACAGTTGGAGGCTCGTCTGGCCGTAATGCTCGGCAGAATCCAGGTTGTTCCATTCATAATAGATAGTGGCGAGGCTGCGATACGCTTCGCCGGTACTCGGAGGTGGATAATTATCACCAAGTAATCGCAGGGTGCGCTGAAAGGTCTCGAACGCCGGATGAAGTTGGTTTTCCAATTGCTGTATCTGGCCCATCAAGGGTGTAGCAATTATGGCATCAAGAATATTACCAGACGCCTCGGCGATAGATAAGGCTTCAGCACAGGCTCGGGCGGCTGCGGCACGTTCTCCCCGGAAATGATAGGCATACGCCAATGACCAACTTGCCCTAAAGCGGGAAACCAGGCTGTCGGGGGGCAGATACTCCAGGGCACGGCTAGCCTGAACAAAAATGGTTTCTATCTGGTATTTTTTGCAGTTGTTTTAATAATGTGCGTTCGGTGAATTCAATTATGACCACGTCTGGTTTTCTCGATTCGATAAAGGAAATATCAATGGCAGAAATCACTCGTATGAAAGTAGATTGATGGAAATGGTTGGGCAGGAATTGCATTAAGCTAAAGGCGAATGAATCATGATACATCAATAGATCAGGAAGGGATTTGTCTGTTTTAATGAATATGTTTACAGGTGTTTTGATTTTAACGTTTTTTTCATCGAGTTTATAACTACGATTAACGATTTTGTTGCTGTTTGAGTTTTTCAGTTTCAAGAAAAAGAATTCCTCAACCAGATTTGTGTTAGTAACCCTAGCAATATCGCCTACTCTTGTTTCATCAGATTCATAAACAAATTCATAAAATTCATAGGGACTCATTTCGGGGAATTCTTCGGTAAGCCTACTAATAATTTCTTGATATACGGAATATGTTCCGTACGGGTTCCAGTGAGTATCTGAAGAATAAAATACATGCCTTTCCTTTCGCGCCTGAAATAATATGGGCCTTAGGTCCAATATTTCCACACCTTCATGTTCTTGCTGGTAACTGATGACCTGGTCCATACGGGACTTTTCACTGATGATCGGAATCTCATTGGGAACATATTCTGGGTAAATGGTATTTTTAATTGGAGCAATGATAACCAGCAGCTGAATTTCTTTTGGTTCCAAGTGTGCCTTCAATCCCTCAAGCTTGGAATATATTTCTTGCAGCTCCTCATGTGTTAGAGACCTGCTGTAATCTTTTGTGTAGGCTAACCAATTCCTACCCGATAAGTAAAACTCACCAAAAATTCTGTCGCCGGCAAAGACTCTTACTCCATTGTATGCATTTATCAACTTCGTGCGTCCCCAAAATGTATTTTCAATGAGGTGAATTAACGCTGAAAACGTATACATCTTTGTTTTTTAGGTGTTCGATTTTTTCAAATAAAGCCATTTTTGATTAAGTAATTCCGGTATTGCATTCTGTTGATAAAAAACAATATCCTTGTAGTTGGACTTTACGATCAATATTTTATCAATGTTTTCTCTGTACACAATGATTTTTAACTCGTTAGGTGTTTCCCAATTTAAGTAATAGAAGGTGTTGGTGTTCTTACCATCAATAAGTAAGTCTTTTTTAGGAACCCATTCTTAAAGATCCCAGTTCCATTCCTCAATTAAAGATGGATCGTTATGATAAGACTTAACCATATATAACCAGGACTGGTTGGTAATACCTGTTTCATAAATGTAAATTATATCCCCTTCATCAACCAGATTTGATATAGCGGTGGTTTCTCCGTTTATGCCCCAAACGCGGCTTTTTGCAAACTGATTATAGAATAACGATGCTCCCATGCTAAGAAAGAACGTGCTTAGCATAATACACAGTGTGACAAAGATAATGATGAGTTTATTTTCACGTTTGAAATATGAGTAAATGAGGTGCACCCCATTTTTAGTACCACTTAGCAATGTAAATAGTGTGGTCTC
>CAZBCD010000133.1:0-6475 GCA_964490205.1 uncultured Pelolinea sp.
CAGCTTACCTCTCTAACACTTGCAAAGTTGCACTTACTAGTTGAATTCAAGAATCAGAATAATCGGTTTCTGCATGAAATTGAGTAAAAAAAGTGTTCGCATTAATTTTTCCCCCGATTATTTTGGCTAGTCTTGTTTTTCCCACCCCGGGAGGGCCAGTTAGGATTATGAACTTTCTCTTTAGTATAAGATTTTCCACTTCTTCTTCGTGATTGATTAATTCAATTTGTTGAAAATTATTAAGAGCGTCACGATAATTTTCCCTATGTGAGTTATTGCTTAACCATCCTCGGGCCTTTGCGTAAATTGCAAGAAATACTGAAATCTTATTTTTGCTTTCATCACTCTCAATATCATCTAATATTTCACAAACAGGTAAGACCTTCGTGTATCTCTTTAAGGTTGTTTTTAGGTGGGGTACTTTATCTACAAAATCTCTTGGCAAAGATTTTTCTAAATCGGAAAAATCTGTTTTACAAAATCCCTCACTGCTAATTATCGATTGATATAAACGGCGCAAACCTGGTCTTGTTGAAAGCTCATAGTCGTTTAGAAATCCTAATGAACCAACACCTAGACTTAAAACCCACTTGTTTTCACCCTCACTATTACCAGGAAATAGAACAATGCAAAAATCATGATATGCTCCTGTGAGTTCTTCATCTGGGTGAATAAATCCAAAAAACGCACTACCATCTTCAAAGGCTTGGGTTTTAGTGTTATTTCTAAACACATAATATTTTGAAGCATCACCACGAACCCCATATTTTTCAATCTCGTTTTTTGCATAATCAATAACGGCTTCAATGGACATATTACTCCTCCATAATTTTTTGATTTTTGCTAAAGCAATTCTTGAATATCTATTTTATATAGATCCGCAAATGTTTTTAATTGAATAAAGTCAATGCGAATTTGACAATTCTCAATCTTTGAAATATATGATTGAGAACAGTTAAGTAAATCAGCAACTTCAATCTGAGTTAAATCCAATTTTTTCCTGGAATTAATTAATCTTAGAATTATTTCGCGGTATTCTTGAGTGTGAATTGATTTTTTCCTCGTCGCCATATTCAATGAAATGATACATTCCAATTTGGAATATTCCAAAAAGGAATAATTTCCCCCAAGAATACAGCGGTGAGGGAGGGATGTGAACCCCTGCGAATAATAGCTTCCGGTTAATCTGCTTCGGAAAGCTCAGCAGAAGAAACAAATCTCGGATTGGAGGAATAGCGCCTGAATGTTTCCAGGCTTTCAGCAGATGAATCGATTCTAAGCGCTGCAAAGAGATCCTCTTCCTCTTCCCAGTTTTCGTTCCAGTAAGAAACTGCCTGAAAGTCAAGATAGGGGTTATCCAGAATGGTTTCGAAGGCGTCTTCCAGCCAGGCATCCTTTTTTCCCGGGGGGTGGTTATCCGTGACGCCAAACTCCAGGAGTGCGATGGGCTTGTTCTGGGAAATGTCAAGGATGGATTGATATCTGTCCGCTAAAATTTCGCTGAAGGTTTCCCAGTAATCCGCTCCGGGATGCTGCGGCCCGTAAATGCTGACGCCGAGCCAGTCAATATACTCATCGCCCGGATAATAATACTTTGCCTGGTTCCAATCCTCATCAGGACTTGAAAAAATATCGGGGTGAAAAAACCAGGTGACGTGGTGCGCGCCTTCACCCCTGAAGATATCAACAATGTGCCGGTAGGCGTCGCGGTACCTTTCCGGGCCGTCGAAATAATTTTCATCACCATAGCCCGTTTTATCTTTGCCATTATAGGTTCCATTCCAGCTGAACCAATCACCGTTCATCTCTACCGCGAAATCAATTAATAAAGGAATGTTGTCCTGCTTCGCGTCCCTGGCCCAGGCCTTCAACTGATCGTCAAATTCCCCATCAATGATGTTCTGCATTGAATATATTTTTTCACGATGGTACTGCTCCAGGCCGCTCCTTGGCATCAGGCGCACAAAAGGGATGATGCCCAGATCATGAATGGTGTGAACCGCATCTTTGGGATAGGTGATGCCATCGATCCAGTTATTTGAAAAGCAGGCCCACGCGATGTGCTTGCCGGCAAGCTCCTCGAAATCTGTGATGCTGCCCACGGTCACATTGTCTTCAGAACCGCCAAAATCCGGAAACGCTCCGAAGTAGATGCCGCCGTCTTCAGGGGGCAGTAATTTAGTCTCAGACAATGCCTCCTGATCTAAAACCCGGGCGGTATCCCCGGTTATTGGTTCATCGACAACCTCTTTGTCAATCGGAAGCGTGCACCCGGCAAGAACTGGTAAGAAAACAATAATTTGAATTAAAGATACCGTTCTTTTCATAATCCCTAATTATACAAGCTGTATATGCCTGCCATTTGTGTGTGAAATTAGAGTGAAGGATGGGCTGAATCCAGAATGTTCTTATATCCATATGACGGTTATGGCGCAGAGGGAGGGATGCGAACCCCCGGCAGCCAATTATGCCCCAGCGGTTGTCGGGACTGCCCCGCTCGTTCGCTCCGGCGCGACACAGTTGGGGTTATTACTGCATTGGAAGAGTGAGAGAATAATTGGGGATCAAGAAGTGAAAGCAGCCCGGCGGAGGTGTTCAGCCGCGCGTTCTAAATGAATTATTAGGTCAGACGGTCAGCTTTCCGGCTTATTATTATTTTTTCTGCCACATCATTTTTTCAGCACGCTTGAGGTGAGTTTTCAGGGAATCACCTTGTTTCGCTGTTGATACGCCTATCGAAATGTTGATCGGCTGCTTGGTGTGTTTCTTGTTGTAAGCGCTGAGCTGTTTTTCGATGCGGCCAATGACGACCTGCGCGGTGGAGGGGTCCACACTGGGCAGGAGGACGGCAAATTCATCTCCACCGTAGCGGGAGATGATGTCTTCCGGGCGGAACACCCCGGCAAAGATCCGGGCGACATCTATGACCATTTCATCACCCGCTTTATAGCCGCGTGTTTCGTTAATATTTTTCAGATCCCCTATTTCTGCTGTGATAATACTGATGGGGAAGAGGCGGCTTTTTTCCAGGCGGGAGAATTCGGTTTCAATGAAGAGTCGGTTGTAGAGTCCGGTGAGGGCATCGTGTGTGCTGAGGAATGGGACATTTCCAGCCGATTCGTTAAACTGCAGGTCCAGCAAGTGCGGTTCACGGCGCATGGCACCCATAGCCGCGATGAGGATGACGCCAATAATGACACTGATCGACAACCAGATGAAAATGGAAAAGTAAACTTTACCCAGCGAGGTGAGGGTAATTGAGGGCAGGATATATCCAGATGCCGATAGTATATTCAGGACGATGAAGATCGTGATGGCCAGGAAAAGCGCGACCCAGCGGTCGCTTCGGTCAAGAAAGAGGATGGCGAGGATCGCAAAGAACAGGAGCCCCATCGCCCCGGAAATCTCATTAACGGGACCGCCCAGAAAGTAGGTCTGCAGTGTAACGGCAACCAGTATGCCCCCAATAGAACCCGGCTGGCAGCCCGAATCTTATCTGACCGAATAAACCACAGAGTGATCAATGCCATGACAAGAATAAGGGATTCTATCAACAAATCTGTCCAGTGAGCGGGCGGAAAAGCGGGGTGCAGGGTCATGACTATCCGGATGGTAACAAAAACCACACCAAAGATATAACGAAGGCAAGACATAAGATGACCAGGATGCGCGCAATCAGCCCCTTTTCATAAGTATTTTGAACACCCAACCATTCAAAGAATTTTTTCATTTATTTCACCTGATGCCATACTTTTTTTTATTCGGATGAAGAGGTTTTGGCAGGAACTAACAGCAGGAACCCCATACCTGTGAACAAATTCATTATACACAACAAAACAACTTTCATGAAATGATTAATGAAGAAACTCAACCTATCCCCAATAAAAAGCGGAGAGGGAGGGATTCGAACCCTCGGCAGCCAATATGACTGCAGCGGTTTTCGAGACCGCCCCGATCGTCCACTCCGGCACCTCTCCCAGTGATGGGAATTATAGCATCAGGGGCACCGGGCGACAGCCCTGGGAGGGGTTATTGAGCGGTGTTTCTTTCGCGGGAGCGTTCCAGGGAGCGCAGCAGCAGGGCGAGGACAAAACCGCTGAGCGAGATAACGGCCATGACGCGGTAGAGGGCGGTTGAGCCGTAGGACTGGTACAGGGCGCCGCTGACGAGCGCGCCCACACCGCCGCCCAGCCCAAATTGAATCGAACCGCGAACTGCCTGCGCAGTGGTACCGATACGCTCGGGCGCGCGCTCGTTCACATAGGCGACGCCCCCGGCGTGAATGAGGGAAAAACTGGTGCCGCCTATGAACTGGTTGATAAGGATCAAGGCGGGCTGTTGAATGCGTACAACGGCTGCGAACCAGATAACCCGCACAACAAAAGCGAGGATCATCATCCTGCGTGAGCCGACTTTATGCTGGATGCGCTTGGCCACGGCTAAGGCAGCGATTTCTCCAAGCAGGGAGACGGACAGCGCAGTGCCCATGAGCGCCGGGCTGCCGCCAAGATGTTTGATGTGTAAAAAAAGAAAACTCGAAATGCTGGATTCCGTTGCACCCCACAGAAAAATTATTCCCATCCAGGCCAGGAAAGCAGGCAGGTGCAGCATTTCCCACACATCTTTTGGAGATGCTTTTTCCGTGCCCGTGCTGCGCGCGTGGTCCGCTCCCGGCAGGAGAAAGGAAAAGATGAGCAGCAGGATCAAGAAAAAGATGTGCAGGGTAAAGATGATCGTCAGGTTGACAGCAGGATCATTCAACAATAAGCCGGTGATCAGGGCGACAATCCCCCATCCGACCGAGCCGCCCATGCGCACAATGCTGTAGTCACGGGGATTACCAAGGGAGTTCAGGGTGGTTTCGGTAAGGATTGAGTTGGTGGGCGCCAGGAAGATCGAGTACAGCATGACGATGGGAAGCAAAGTGGCAAACGAGGCCGCGTGAGGAAAGATGAGCAGAGCGGCGATCATCCCCAGGATACAGGCGCGCAGGATCAGTTTGCGGCGGCGGAGGAAATCCGAAAGGAAAGCAAGTAGGATGCTGCCGGCAAAAGATACAAGACTGCGGATGCTGCCGAGCTGGCCGATCTGCACGCCGCTGAGGTTGATGCTTTCATAGTACAGCCCAATGTAAGGCATAAAAGATGCCGAACCCCCTAAATAGAGGAAAAATGCACCCCATAAGCCTGCGAGGATGCCGCGCGGGGAGCGGAAGAAATCTTTTATACGGGCGGCAGGGTTGGTTTTTCGCATAGGAGCTGATTATATCAATGATTCAGCGCAGATCGTTCCTTTGAGGAGCGCGGCTGCGTGATCTGGTGAAACCTTAAAAAACCTTCACCTTTTGACAGGTTGTATTGAGAGTAGGAATCTGCAATTCTCTACTCTGTAATTAGAACAACTGTGCTAAGCGGGATGGGCGCAGCCGGAAACTAAAACTGAAAACAATCAAGACATAATCGATGCTGGCTGGTGCTCCACAGCGGGCCAGGTGCCGGGCCGGGGAGCGGAAACCTCACCACCTCGCGAAAGATCAAGGTAGACAGGAGAATCTCTCACCCCGCCCGGGCCAGCCGGTAAGAATGGAAATAAGTAGTTGAGCTGTGAGCTAAACAGAAGAAAGGAAATCTTGGCAAACAGAATTAAAAAACCAAAGCCGCACCAAATGCTGCCGAAATCGAAAATCAAGCGAAAACCGGGCGGCCAGCCGGGCAACACCAACGCCCTTAAACACGGCTTCTATTCTCCACGTTTTACCAAGCTTGAAATCAAAGACCTGGAAACAATCCTACCCAATAACCTCGAAGATGATATTGCTTTGCATCGTGTTATGAATCGCCGTATGTTCGACATGGCCAGTAAAAAAGCCGATACCCTGGATAAATGGGCGACCGTCCTATTTGCTATTGGCTCATCCACTACCCGCATATGCAGCCTTAAGCGCGTGCAGTTTTTATTATCCGGCAAAGGTGGTTCTAACCTGGATGATTTTATTATTGCCGGTATCGAAGAAGCCGGCCGGGAACTTGGCTTTTTTTAATCGGAGTATTACATCATGCCCCATCAACCATCGCTTGCATCCATTGATAAAAAACTGGCAGTTATTTGCTCCGACCTTCAACATCAAAAGGAACAGCAAAATAAATTTGAAACTAATTTCGAGAAACATCTTGACCAGGGAGACAAGAGAGCCGAGAACACAAGTAACGCAATCGGAAAGATTAACGATTGCGCTAATTCAGCTAAGGACAAAGCCGATATTAATAAAACCGAGATCAACAGATTAAGAAACAAATCTAATGTCATTGATGTAATGCTTGCGGTTGCATCTCTTATCTTGGGCGCGTTGGGAATAAACAACAAATGATCCATGCAGGACGAATCACAAATTCAAAAACTGGTCAAGGTTGCAATGCTCGACGTGTGAATCACCAGTAATAATGTCACCATAAATTCACCAGTAATAATGTCACCA
>CAZBCD010000134.1:0-6472 GCA_964490205.1 uncultured Pelolinea sp.
AAAATGAATCTGACAAGATCAAGACCACAGAAAAAGAGCTAAAGAATGAACCGGATCCTAAACCTAAAATTAGACAAAAAGCTTCGTTAGAAAAACCAGAAGAGGATGAATTAGAAAAGATTGTTAAAAAGGATGATAAAAAACCTCCTCTTCAAGAACCTCAAAAACCGATCAATGAAAAGAAGGATGGAAATCAAATGAAAAAAACTGGTGATAGAAAAAATGATCGATTTCGTTCTTTGAAAACAATCTGGAGATTAATATCGATTGCAGCGATTATTTTCAGCGGTTATATGATATACGATCATTTTTTTGGACCCACTTCTGCACAACCTACTCCATCTCCAGAGGAACCTGGAGTTGAACAGGAACAAACAACCATTACTGATCCCGAAGTAATTCCAACTGAGGAAATCCAACCCACCGCAATTCTCACTGAAACAGTGATTGTGCCAACTGAGCCTCCCACACCAGCTCCCACATCAGCTCCCCAACCTGCAATCTTGTTTGAGGATAATTTTGATGATGGATTATCGGATGCGTGGGAGATTGTTCAAGGAAATCCAGTTGTTGTAAACGGCATGTTATCAACAGATCAAAATACCTGGTTGATTGTCGGCGATCCAAGTTGGAAAAACTATTCAATAGAATTTACATCCACTGAGGAAAACTACAATAGTTTTCACTCCGGATTTAATGCAATTGGCGTTCGTGCAAGCAATATTGATAATATGTATGCATTCAAATGGACTGAAGCAGAAAGTATTTGCTCAATTGTGCGAAATGGTGAATGGAGTGAAGTACCACAATCTGGTTTTAAACCCGGATATTCCCCATACATATTCCGAATAATAGTAAAAGACGATAAGATTTCGGTGTTTCTTGATGATGAATTAAAAGCTTCGTTTTTTAATAATGAATATATTCAGGGAAGAATAGCATTGAAGATTTACGATGTGACTTCAATTGACAACTTCAAAATACGGGAAATTCTGGAATAAGGAATTATTCTAAAAAAACCATTAGGAACTAAAAGAAACTACGGGGAGGAGTGACCCCATCAGAATTTCCGTTCCTCTCTCAGGCAACCATGACAAAAGGTCTGGAAAACGTCATGGGCGCCAGGGCGTCGGGCTCGTAGAGACCGACCAGCTATGCCGAGAGAGTAGCGAGAACAGTTTCACCTAATGGTGAATCTGTGAAGCTACGGAAAGCTGTGAAGATGAAAATCGGAACAGTGACGGCGTAGCTGGTCGGGGTCGATCCCAACCATAAACTTAGGTTGGGGGAGAGCCGACGCCTTGGCTTTTAGAGTGGGGGGTTAGATAGAAGACGATTTTATGCTTGATTTACACGCATAAATTGGTATAAGGAATGACCTCTCCGAGAAAAGCCAGCTTTTTCCAGCTCAAGTCAAGGGTTCGATGCCCGTAGAATTGAGACGTTACTTGTTCACATCAAATGAACAACTAGGTGAACAAGTAACCGAACAACAATCAATTTGGAATAAACCTAAGTTTATAAATAACTAATAAGCGTACATAGATTGATGTGAGATTGCTTTCAAGGGTTGGATCAGTTTTTCTTGTAAGGAATGATAACTATTTCCCTGTTGTTTCATCAGCTTTTCAATCGTGGCATCTATTTTAGATAAGGAATGCTTGGGTGTTTTCATTTTCAAGGACCATATCGAAGCCATGCGGTCATCGGCAGTCTTGACTGTGAACTGGCGTACTTTCTGATTAGTGAGCTGCTGAATAAATTCTTCCCATTGTTCCTGCAATGGTGAATAAACCGGATGCTGAATGTCAGTTTGGCTATTGTGTTTGATGAAATTAGGATCCACTTTTCCAAGCATCTTGGCCAGCACTTCAGCATCGGATCGAGATACTCTGAAGGTTATGATTGTTTGCGCATTTCCTAAGGCAGTCTGTAATCCCCTGCTGAGCTGAGCAATGCTTTGATTGGCTAAGATCATGTGCAAGCCAAACTTCCGCACCTGAGAGAGCATCTGGCTGAATGTTTCCGCAGCACCAGGATTGCAGGCGAAATCCTGGAACTCGTCAATATAGAGATAATATGTCTTTCGATCTTTTTGCGGGATCCGTGAGCGGGATAAAGCGGCATGTTCAAACCCGGTCACGATCAATGTGCCAAATAAACGCTTGGTCTCATCATCACAATCCCCTAGATCAGCGATTAGGATTTGCCCTTTGTCCATAATCTCACGGATGTTTAGATGATTATCTTTCTGTCCCAACATATAGAAGATATTGGGATTGTCTGTCAGTGCACTCACCTTATTAGTTGTGCTTCCCATCATGATGGAGCGGTTCTTGCCCCATTCTTCGAATTCATTTTCAAAGAAAGCCTTGCAATCTGAACGCACTTTCGGATCAGGAATCTGCTCTAAAACAGTCTCCCGGAAATCATCATCTGTAAGCAGTGGATATAAATCACAGATCGTTCTTTCGGTTTCCACTAATGCTGATAAGGAAGCACGCATCACCTGCTGAAAGCGGGGAGGTTCTTGTAATGTACGTGACCAGGTACGCATGAAAGAGTTAATCACTCGCTGGCAGATTTCATAGGTTTCAGTATCTTGATCTGGTCTGGCTAAGACATTGAAGGGGGTCATGAAATCCCTTCGTCTGGGAGCCACATAAATAATTCGCTTGTAATTAAAGGAATTATCGAAATGCTTTTCAGCGATTAGTGATCCTAGGATATCTTTGGCCAAGTCTCCATGGGGATCAATAATTGCGCAGCCGCGCTTGGCTTTGATATCTTGTAAGACGCAGCTTTGTAGAAATTTACTCTTCCCCCTACCGGTGAGACCAACCACATAAGAATGGAACTTACGCACATGCGGAGAAACACTGAACTTCGGGAATAATCCATAAGGACCTGTGCGGCCTAGCACCAGATCCTGGTTGGATTTCTTCAAGTGTCTGAATAACAGATTTCTCATTGTGTTTCATGATTTCTATGTTTAACTATGCATTACTGACGCGCTTGGACATCGTGTTGAATGTGCCCGTGAATTTCAGTAGGTCTTTCTCGAAAATAATGATCGTGTTTCTGGTTTGCTCTTGAGTTTCTTTATTGATTCGACTTTCAGTGATTTTCAAATAAGGTTTACCATTTTTGGTCGTTTCTATATCCAAGAAATACGTTCTCGATGATGTTTTTAGCATTTCATGTTCATTGTTTGGCTGCATATTCTTCACCCCCTTATAGATAGACAACGGATGCCGTTGGTTGGACAGATTAATTAATCCTTTGTACAGATATTCTGCGATTACAAGCAGATCATCAATGCTTTTGAATCCGTCTCTCCCTTCCTTTATGCGATTTCCTGAACATCCTTCCCCCATTTCTTATGGGTTACATTAACATGATTGGATGGAAAAAGTCAAGTCCATAAAACCCTTGACAGATACCCTCTCCAAGATCTATATTTATTTTGCTGACGCAAAATCGATTATTTTATATATATCTTCGCTAAAATCTTAGATACACATAAAAAATTAGACCTTATACGGAGCCTTGGTGAATTCAGCCTGATACTTATTCACCAGCCGTTCTTTTACCTCCGGCGGCAGCGGCCTGCAAGCAATTTCGCTTGGGATTTCTCCGAGATCGTAGTGGCATTAGTGGCCACACATCCTTTTTAGGGGAAGGATTTTGCAGACGATTCCTCCTACTAACATGCAGGGCTTATGGAGTTAACATAACTTTTTAAAAGGATAGTTGTCAAGAAGAATATTGCACCATGATGGCATGCTGGATATCCATCATGCATGAATGGCTTCCATCACACGCTCTAGAATGCTGTTTTCCCCCTTGCTTTTGTGATCCTGGATAAGATAGTTGATTGCAATCCTGGCGATCTCATTTTCACTTGTGCGTATTCCAGACAATCGAAAGGAATAACTTATTTCCATTAATGCTTTCTTTTCTTCACGTGTGATCCGGTAGGTGCCCGCCTCTTTACCAGTCTGCTTGACTTCCTGGCGGATATGTTCAATCAACGCATCTCTGCTGCCTGGTGGCATGGGTGCATGGTTGCTTGGTATCACCCTACCAGTCTCTTCTTTTTTGAAGAGGGGGCTTTCTGCTAACCCGGAAGGTTTCATCGTGTGAGCACCTCTTGGACCAAATTCTGGTATGCTAGTGATCCTTTGCTGTGGGGGGCATAATCGTAGATATGCGCGTGGTGTGAATGTGCTTCTTCCAAACTGATGTTTTTGGGGATAGTAGTCTGGAATATCAACTCCCCGAAATACTCCCGTAATTGACTTTCTACGTCCTTAGAGACGTTTGTACGGTCCGTAAAAGTACACAGTACCCCCAGGATATCTAAATGCTCGTTTAGCTTAGTTTGTTTCACCATCTGGATGCTTTCCTGCAGCTGCACCAAACCTGTTAAAGCAAAGAAGCCAGTGGATACAGGAATGACCAATTTCTCACAGGCAGTGAGGGCGTTGATGGTCAGCAACCCCAACGATGGGGGCGTGTCAATAATGATGTAATCATAGCTATCTATAACTGGATCCAGAGATCTTTTCAGCCGTTCACTGCGGTTATCAAAAGCCTGGGATAACTCAAGATCAAAACTGGACAAACGGATATGAGAAGGAGCTAAAAAGAGATTATCTGTATTCGTCTCTTTGATGATATTGGTGAGAGGATAGAAGTTGAGTAGGACATTGTACAAGGTCTCCTCAATGGGTATTTCATCTGATTCTGGAATGAAAACTCTGGTGGTGTTCCCTTGTGGATCCAGATCAACCAGTAGAGTTTTATAGCCCTTATGAGCCAATCCTGCCGCTAAGTTTATCGATGTGGTGCTCTTTCCGACACCCCCTTTTTGGTTGGTAATAGCGATGATCATAATGGTTGATTGCGCCTGAGATACTCGGAGGCAATCAGACGCATAAATGCGGACAAAGATATATTGCGTTTGGCCGCTTGCTTTTCCAGCAATTGTTTCAAATAATCGGGAGTATGGAATTTTATAACCGTATCATTTTTATAGATATTACTTATTGATTGGACCAATTCAGGGGCCTGTTTGGGCATACATATATACAAGCAGAATTAATAATCATTGTCAACAAGATTCTCGTATTGACATACAAATTAAGTTTGATATAGTGTGCGCATGAAAAATAACCAGGGCGGATTTATAGATATTTCACCGATCATAAAAGCACTAATTTGGGTGTTTTTACTATTAGTTGGGCTGCTAATTAGATGGATGATGGATAATGACTATTTCTGTTTTGACGAAAGCGTTTGCAACAAACAATTTCTGAATATCTTGGAATGAAACTAGTTGGACCAGAGCAATTAATCATCCCGATCCTCACTGATCTGTACCAATGGGGAAAAGCGTATGTGCAAAGATTACGCAAACCTGGTATGTATGAAGTGCTGAATTATGAATCTACGCTTGAAATCCTGGATGATGAGGGAAGAGAGGGTAGATTCAGTAAGATGGAGAAGGTGCGCTTTCTGAAGGATAATGTCATTGCAATTCAGGATCAGGTGTGGGGAATCAATAATTTAATCAGCGATTACATCTGTTCACCCGGATTGCCTGTCGATTTCTATCAATCAGGCCATAAGACCTATGTCATTATTTCATTACGTGAGATTAAAAGCAAAGATGATATTGAGATCTTTAATTTTCAATGGAAACTGGAGGGGAAACCAGTAAGGAAATATGGATATTGGGAGACTTTTATAAATAGATCCACAAAGAATTTGAAAGTAATGATAATTTATCCAAAAAATCGCCCGCCGATTCGAGTGTGGGTAATTGAGCAGAATAGAAAGAAAACAATCGAACTGGACGAGAAAAATCTCACCCAATTGCCTGATAAACGCTGGAAAATAGTCTGGGAGAAGAAAAATCCAAGCCTATATGAAAACCACACGATAAAGTGGGAGTGGTGAAGATTAGGTTCCGGTACCACCCATGAGGACCTCCTGAAGATTATTATTGTTCGTATTATACACGTAATCGCCCCTAATTACAAGTTGTTTTTTGATTTTGGACCAGGTCTTGGGTTGGAAGCGAGATAGGTTTTCATAGCATATTCAGTGGTGAGCCAAGTACCCCCAAATTTTTTCCCCCATACTTTTTGTTTGCCAAGTAGCCTGCGTAAATGGCTGGTAGTTAATCCACTAAACTCAGAAGCTTGTCTGAGTGTGATCAATTCATTTATTGAAGGTTTATATTCTTCCCGGTTTTTTCCCATTAAATAAATCATAGTGTTTTGAAGAAAAGTAACTAAATTCAAGATCGGGCTAGTTTATTAAAATCTCATTGCTCAATCAACTCTATAAGAAATAATTGTTATGACGGATATTTATTTTCTGCTGATTGCTATACTCAAACAAGTAAATTATATCTTGGATTCAAGTATCAAGTGCAACAGTGATTATTTAAGAATACCACAGG
>CAZBCD010000135.1:0-6440 GCA_964490205.1 uncultured Pelolinea sp.
GCAAGGCCAATCAGGTTGCTCTTTTCCTTTCCGTCACCAATAAAAACTATTTTTATGTCATCATGTTTTTCTATGAGTTTGGCTGCCTGTAAGACTACAGAGAGATCATTGGACATCCCATGCGCACCAGCATAAAGAAGGATGAATTTATCTGTCCAACCTAATTCTTTACGAATTTGAATCGTATTTGTGGGAGTAAAAGCGGTTGTATCGGATCCGTTCGGAATTAGAGTGACATTTTGTCCACCTTTTAATTGGACATGTTCTATATAACCTGGAGAATTAACGATGATCTTATCGGCACGGTGGTAAAGGAACCGTTCTAACCATAATGACAAGCTTATCAATATTTTGTTTTTCAAGACACCAACGGCTATTGCGAATGCAGGCCAGAGGTCTCTGATCTCTAAAAGAAAAGGCACTCGTTTTAATTTTGAAACGAGCCAGGCTGTGAAACCTTGAAAAATGGGGGGAGATGTTCCCCAAACGATATCCACATTCCTGATTTTCATTGAAATGAAGAAAGAAGAAATCATGAATGAAAAGAAACTTAGCAGTCGGTGGAGAAAACTCTTATGCAGAGCGGGATATGTATAGGCACGATAAATGGATATCTTGCCTTCCATCTCTATCTCAACCTGCTGGCTTTGAGTATTTTTTCCAGTCAGATAACTGACCGGGCTGGCAATGATGCTGACTTGATGGCCTTGCTTCGCTAAGAACCTCGCGAATTCATGATGGCGTGTGCCACCAGGCTCGTTAAGCAAGGCAAAAGCTTGATGGATTAGAAGAATATGCATATGTTAATTTTAATTGATTTATAAAAAAGTAAATTGCGATGTAAATGTTAAAGGCACAGCATGGGTAACTGAATAGCGAATTGATAATGCGGGAAGTTTTTGGCCATATGTGGGAGAGAACCAGCCTAACAGAGATTCTTCTTGTGCATTGCCTGAGATCGGCCGCCCCTCTTTATAGACGGTGAGTTCGTAAGGTATGGTTTTTATTTCAGAAAATATGTGCAACCTAACAGATCCGAAAGGGGCGGAAAGCGTACATGTATTCCCGGTAGATTGCATTGGCCAGTTGGGAAGAAGCCAATGCAGGTCAATTTTATATTCATCCTTTGATGAGTATGGTGAAAACACTAAATCTACAATCTCCCACTTCTGTTTTGAAATTCTTTTCAGGGTACGCCGATGCACTACGCGCAGTTTTTGATATCCATATTGCTCTGCGCATATCAGGTTGTCCGTTTGATCCACTATCTTCGACTGTGCCCAATCCAACCAAAGGAAGCGCCCTGCACGGTACATTTGATTTTTCTCATTTATCGTAACTGTGTTATGGACCATCGTTTGCGTCAGCCCATTATCCCAGGGAGGCGAGGCATTGTATTGGAATGTTCCCGCATCAAGCGTGATATTGTATCCGTGATACCAGAGGTCCACATGAAGTTGATCGGCATGCGCTGGGCGGGAAGTGAATCTGGTTGTACGTAGAGAAGCCCAGGCATCGGTATTCCCGATTCGAAGGATTGAGGGATTGACCAATAAGGAAGGAGTTTTTTTCTGTTTTCTTTTAATTGGTATCCCTAACCATACACACAAACCATCCCATGGTCCGGAGCTGAGAGAGGGTTCATCCAAAAAAACACGACTGGCTGCCTGCAGAATAGGCCGGAAATCATTGTAAGGTGTTGCGCAAAAAGGAAGAACAAGGGAACCATCATTATGCCCAAGGTTTGGCACCTGGCCAGATATTGGATCGAACTGGCCCATGAGCCAACTTGAGGCATGAGATAGCTTTGTATGAGCCTGGCTGTCCATTTCCAGACTATTGTGTTGAAGAAGTACTTTCATCCATAACGCGAGCGTGAGCATCATACGGTGATAATTATTGGAATGTTGTATATATTCGCCGTCTTCTGATATTTGGCTCTTTACTGCGCGATGAAACCATTTCAAACCAAGCCGCTCCCATTCACAAGCATGGGGATGCTCTGGCAAGAAAAATCCAGCGGTGAATAAACCGACTGCTTCTGAAATCAGATGGTTGTTATTCTGCGCTTTCGCATAGGAAATTGTGGGAGGAATCCGATCGGCATGGTCAGCGATGGACTTATATAGATCCATTTTGCGTTCAATGGTTGAAGATTTCGCGTCCTTTATTAGATTGATTGAAATAATTAATGCAATCAACCGGAGAGCAACTTCCTGCGCGGATTCCCAATTCGGTCCCTGGTTAAGCGGATTGGCTTTCATAAATTCAGCATATTTTTTCCAAAAGAACCGGGCATACTTTTCTTCGTTGGATAGATGAAATGCTTGAGCAAGATTAATTGCCCATGAGAAACGGGCTGGTTCCCAAATATATTTGATATCCTGCTTTTCAGGCCCTACCAAGGGCGATATTGATTGGCTCCAATGGCGCAGTTGGGTCTTGGGAGAAAGATCAATTTCTGATACATCAATTCCGAAACGCCTAAATTTATTGCCTAATATTTCCTCAGCCTGTTTAATGGTATCTAGGAACGTGGTGCTATCCGAAATAATGGTTTCTTTGGTTGGCCAGAAATCAAGCCAGGCAGGATTAAATAAACTTCCGCGCAGAAATTGATTTCGGCTTACAGTTGGTGTGAATAAACGGAAAAGTCCAAGCCTCAATAAACATTGGTAAAGTAAAAAATTTAGATTCTTAAATAAATCTAATTGGATAACAGCTTTGAGTGTTCTAATGAATCGGGAGGTCATTAGCGAATTACTTGGCGTGGATAAAATCCTTAATATTTACTGGTTGGCCCGTTCGCAAAGACTGATCACATGCGAGAATGACATAAGCGGTACCGATCAGTTCCGCATAAGGGATAGGTGCTTCACGGTTTTTAATAATGGAATTCACGAATTCGTTCCAGGCAGATATGTGTCCCTTATCTTGTTTGAAATATTCGCGTTTCTTCTCCGCAGATTGGCCAAATAGCTGTAATTTTCGGAAATCATCAAGGATGCCTACTTTTCCTCCGCAAAATACTTCCAGGTATTCTTTACCCACTGACTTGTTACCGTTTGCCAAATAGGAGATTGTACCAATGGAGCCATCTGAAAATGACATTGTGATAACTAAATTATCGTTCTTGTATTTTCCATTATCCGGCAGGGCTTGAGTATGGACATTCTCTGGGATTTGACCAACGAGGAAAACCAGGTAATCAATGAAATGACAACCTTCGCCGATCAAGCGTCCACCGCCTTTGGATGGATCATGCAGCCAATGCGAATATGGAATAAAGCCGGCATTCACGCGGTAGTGTGCGTAGATTGGCTCTACACGGTCTACGAAAAAAGATTTCAATCGTATAGAATAGGGAGCAAAGCGCCGGTTAAATCCGACCGTGAGATATGGGTGATTTTTTTTCTGTAATTTTGGAATAATGCTTTCCAGTTGTTTCTTGGTTATAGCAAGTGGTTTTTCGCAATAGATATGTTTTCCTGCTTGAAGACCTTTTTTAACAAGATCGGCATGATCCGCATGCTGAGTAAGGATGGTTACAAGGTCTATTTCCTTATCTTTTAAAATAGTATCCGCGTGAGAACCAGCATAAGTAAAACCGAACTTCTTGGCGCTCTGCTGAGCGTTTAATCCTTTTGCTGAAACAATTCCGAGCAGATCTATACAGGGATTTTTCTTGATGATAGGCAGGAAAACTGCATTGGCATAATTTCCCGCACCAATAGCACCGATATTCAGTTTCTTGCTTCCTGAAGACAGATGTTTGGAAGAGAAAGTGATGGTATTTTTCTCGGTCTGTTGGTTTTCTCCCTCCGGATATGTGATGATGACACCAAGGTAATTTTGATTTTGCTTACTTGTGATAAGCGCATATGCGTCCTCAGCATGATCGATTGGGAAACGGTGAGTGATAAGTGATGAAACATCCAGTTTGTCTTGCCTGATGAGGTCCACAACTGTTTCTAAATTTCTGCCTTCTGTCCATCGAACATATCCGATTGGATAATCGCCCCCACCTTCCTCATAATTATGATCATATCGGCCTGGCCCGTACGAACGGGCAATTTTAAAGGTTAATTCTTTCTCATAATATTGTTTGCGGGGTATTTCCATTCCGACGGCACCTATGGCAATAACATGTGCGCGGTCGCGCGCGATCTCTCCAGCTAATTCAACTGGTTCATTGGAAGTGGTATCTGCGCAAATGAATACATGGTCAAACCCGCGTCCGTGTGTCATTTGGATAAACTTTTCCCTAATGTTCTTATTTTGTTTGGCTCTAATGCCAACTTTCTGCGCGAATGCTAACCGATCAGGGTTGATGTCCATTCCGACAACTTCACAGCCAGAAGCTTTAACTATCTGGGCAGCCAGCAGCCCCAGGAGTCCCATCCCGATAACCGCAGATACTTCCCCAACTTGCGGGTTCGCAAGTCTTGTGCCATTAAGCGCTATCGCCCCGATGGTGGCAAAAGCACCGCTTTCGAAATTAACTCCTTTCGGCAGGTGTGCTGCCAGGTTCTTTGGGATCAATGCATACTCTGCGTGCACCGCATATCCGCCGCCAGCGCAGACAACCCGATCTCCTGGTTTGAAACTCTCCACACCATCTCCGACTTGAATCACTGTTCCTGCGGAAGAATAACCCAGCGTGAGAGGTTGATCCAAACGGTTGAACGCAGCACTTATTGATGTCAGGATTCCTTCACGTTTTGCCTTTTCTAAAACCTGCTTCATAAGGTCTGGTCGGGATTGAGCCTTTTCTAAAAGGTTCTTTTCCGCAAATGAAACCAGTGTACGCTCGGTACCAGCAGATACTAATGACGCGACTGTACGGATTAGAAGAAAACCAGGTTGAATAATGGGAACAGGTACATCTACAACCTGTGTTTTGCCACTTTTCATGTTCTGAATAATTTGTTTCATCCGAACCTCATATG
This sequence comes from uncultured Pelolinea sp., assembly GCA_964490205.1. Taxonomy (GTDB): domain Bacteria; phylum Chloroflexota; class Anaerolineae; order Anaerolineales; family Anaerolineaceae; genus Pelolinea. The sequence goes on from CAZBCD010000135.1 coordinate 4,950, forward strand.
CATGATTGAAGTAGATTAAGTTATAAGGATTATACCTATACTTTATTCAGGAATTAAATGATAAAAGTATGTGATCTCTCCACATGCTTTTATTGTTACTATTAATTATTCATCTTCGATTGTTCCCAATTTACTTAGAACAATACCGCCTAATCCAACAGCAGAGACCATTGTGCTGATCATGAAACCAATGCATGGAAGAAATGCCAGGAGAGTGGATGCCAACCCAAGCAGTACAGCACCAACAGCAACTTCAGCTTCTTCAGTCCAATCTAATTTTAGCCAATGGATCAAATTGTTGCCAAGGATAAAACTGATCCCAGCCCAACCCCAGATATCTGCTATCAGGAAAGCGATAAAGAGGATGATGCCAATAGGACTCAGGCATATTGTGATTATTAGAAAAAGAGAAACAATAGGTGCAGCAAGGATAACAAGTAAACCAACCCCCCATGAAACAGCAACATTTTTCTTGATACAACGCACAACACGCAATGTCGGCATCTTGAATAGGAAGATGATCAGAACGGTTATGAAAACGAGAATTAAATTTCGAACCAGCTGGAAAGCGATCCATCCGGTTGGTTGCAACCAACCCAATATATTTTCTAATTTTCCAGTCTCCCCAATGCTTAATTGTGTGGGGAAGGCGAAAGTGTTGATCTCACCGGAAATATGTGCGCCCGGCTCAATATATATTTGATGGGCGATCTGGTTGATGCTGCCATCGATAATCGCGGTGTTATGAATATGAGTGGTTCCTGCAAACACATTGGTATCTCCAGTAACATATCCAAAGACTTCCACCTTACTGCCGATGAGACTGATGTCGCCCATAACGGTAGCGCCGTCTTCAATGACCAGAGTTGTGCCAATACCAGCAATATTCCCATCGATTTTCTCATGCTTTTTAAGCACATATACATCACCAACCAAGAATTGGCTTGGGTAAGTTGCACCAAGTTTTTCCTCTTCTGCTCTGAAACCGCTTCCAATGCACGCGCTCAGAAGAAAAACTGCGAATAATAAAGGAAGGTAGTTACTCCACCGAGATTTCATCTGCCAGTAGTTTCCTTTGCTTCAGATCCCATAAGAAAAATATTCCAACCATTATGAACGCGTTGATCATTCCAAAGAAGATAAATCCGGCGGTAACTGGCACAGCAATTGGAAGGCGGCTGAGCCAATAACTGATGGTTGATAAACCATTTGTTACCCCTATTATAATTTCCGAAATCATAGTAAACCCGTTTGCAAACATTTGCATGAAAGATCCGCTAACGAGCATGTAGATGACTGAGCTAGCGAAAGCAAGCAATATCAATCCGAATAGAGTCAAGCGGTAGCGCCGCACCTTTTCAATCCGACATTTCTTGAGGATTGTTATCTGCCAGCGCTCTGTGAACCCCGGTGCAGGGACTTGCGGAGCTGATTGCGTAATCAATTGATTGCTGGCAATCCAACTTCTGCATAGCAAACGACAGCCTTCAC
>CAZBCD010000136.1:0-6430 GCA_964490205.1 uncultured Pelolinea sp.
TGTATTAAAGTTCCTTTATCTTGTCAATTTTGTCATTTGTTTTTCAACACCCTCGATTTGATGAACTATTAATATAGAAATTCCCCGTACGATTTATAATCATAGGAAAAAAATGGAGGAAGTATGGCAGAGGCAATTGTTCGTTGGGCCGGCAAAAAAACATTTATCGGGACAGATTCAACCAATCATTCAGTGGTGATGTCATCCACAAAAGACGCAGTAGGGATGAAACCTTCCGAACTGCTGCTCGTGGCACTGGCAGCTTGTAGTTCCTATGATGTGGTTACGATCCTGGAAAAGAGAAAGGTTAAGTTGGATAAGTTGGAAGTGCAGGTGAACGCGGAGCAGGACAGTGAACCGCCATGGACATTCAATAAAATCCACTTGAAATACATCCTGGCAGGAGAAGGATTGACGGCAAATCAGGTAGAAAAAGCAATCGAATTATCGGAAGGTAAATACTGCTCTGTGGCGGCCACTCTGAAAGGAAAAGCAACAATTACATGGGAGTATGTGATTGAGTAGAGAGGCCCGGGGTACTATTTTTGCAGGCCAAGCGCAGCCCAATCGTCGATCTCAAGTTGTTCGACTAGCTGTAAGTCAAATGCTTCCGCTTTTGAGGACACTTCAGATATTTTTGGGGTGAGGATGCCGGAGAGGATGAGAAACCCTCCTGGTTCGACTAACTCTGCCAAACCGTCGTCGAAAAGACGTAGAATAACAGAGGAAAGGATATTTGCGATTACCATAGGCGCCTGGAGAATACCGAAACATCCTCCGATAATCGCGGAGACGGACCCCTTGAAGAGCTCAATTTTTTCACGTACCTGATTCAAATCCGCGTTCTCTGCACTGGAAGCGATTGCTGCTGCGCTGGTATCCACGCCATACGCACGATCTGCGCCAAGTTTAATAGCCGCTGCTGATAAGATGCCGGATCCACAGCCAATATCGAATATATTTTGTCCGGGTTGAACTTTACTTTCCATCATTTCCAGGCAGAGCTGAGTTGTTGGGTGTGTGCCGGTGCCGAATGCCAATCCCGGGTTGATGCGGATGGGGATACGATCAGGGAAGGTATTCTCTGCCCAAGCCGGAAGAATCGCTAATTTCTTACCGACCTTAAGTGGACGGTATTGTTTTTTCCAGGCAGACATCCAATCTTGATCATGGATAAGGCGGTAGCTAGGTGCTGGCACTGGTTGAATCTGGCTGAGGTGCCATAAATTCTCTTCTAATTGAATTTTTCGTTCTTCAACTGTTCCATCCATGAAGAGGTAGCCAAATACTTTCACGGAATTGTGCAAGATGGGTACAGGGGAGAGATTATTCTCTTTTGCCAATTGTTCAATAACTACCCCTTCCTGTGTGAAGCGCCCCAGTATTTCAGCGACAGCTTCCGCTTGTTCCTGTGAAACCTGAAGAGAAACTTCTAGCCAACTTGCCTTATCCGCCAAGGACGTCCTTGAGCCTGTCAAGAAAACTGCGCTCCTGCGGAAGCACTTCACTACCTAAAGTATCTGCCAGCTGCTCAAAGAGCTGGTGTTGGCTGCTGTTTAAGCGCGAAGGAATATCCACATTGATAATGACCATTTGATCCCCTCTGCCGCTGCCACGCAGGTGGGGAATTCCCTTGTTGCGGAGCTTAAAGACTTTACCTGGCTGAGTGCCTGAAGGAATGGTAAGTTTTTCATCACCGTTCAATGTGGGCACTTTTACTTCTGCTCCCAGGGTGGCTTGAGCAACATTGATGTTCAGATCAACCAGAACATCATCCTTGCGGCGCCGGAAGAATTTATGCGGCTTAACTTTGATCTCGATATACAGGTTACCGCGTGGGCCTCCATTAGTTCCCGGTTGCCCTTCACCTGATAGGCGAATCTGTGTACCGTTATCAACACCAGCGGGAACAGGGATGGTTTTAGTGAGCGATTTGCGCTCATATCCGCGCCCGCCACAGGAGGAGCACCTATGGGTAATAACACGCCCCGCTCCTCTGCATTCGGGGCAAGCAGCTACCTGCACCATAGAGCCAAGGAAGGTTTGCCTTACCTGGCGCACTTCTCCGCGCCCTTTACACGTGCCGCAGGTTTCAGGACTGGTGCCGGGCTCCGCACCGTTGCTGCTGCAGCGTTCACACACTTCATCGCGTGTGATCTCTAATTCACGGTCAATGCCAGAAGCGGTCTCATCGAATTCAAGAGTGATGGAATAAAATAAGTCTTCTCCACGGCGGGGACTATTACGGCGCTGGCGTGTGCTGAAACCGCCAAAACCGCTAAAGAACTGTTCGAAGATCTCAAACGGGTCAATGGTATTCCAGTCCGGCATGCCGCCTGCGCTGCGCAGCCCTTCATGCCCAAAGCGGTCATAAACGGACCGTTTTTCTTCATCGGAAAGGACCATAAAAGCTTCGTTGATTTCTTTAAAGCGTTCTTCTGAATCCGGTTCTTTGTTAACATCGGGATGGTATTTCCGGGCTAAATTCCGGAATGCGGACTTAATTTCATCCTGGCTGGCAGATTTTCCCAACCCCAATATTTCATAGTAATCGCGTTTTGGCATATTATTTATATATCAAGAGAGGCGCGGTATTTCATTTCCTTTGATCGAGCGCCTCTCGTGCTTTCAATGTTATTTTTTTCAAACGTTCTTGAATTCACCATCAACCACATCTTCGCCATCTGGACCGTCGGGAGGACTTTCGCCGGATGCCTCCCCGTCGGCTGAACCAGCTGCCTGGTCAGCACCTTCCTGCTGGTATAAACTGGCACCGATCTGCTGGATAAGCTGGCCAAGTTCTTCAGTTTGTTTACGGATCGTATCGGTGTCTTCACCGGCGGCTGTTTCCCGCAGCTTGGCAACGAGTTCTTCGGCCTTTTTCTTTTGGTCATCTGCGATCTTTTCGCCATTCTCACGCAGGGTCTTTTCTGCAGTATATGCTGCGTTATCGGCATAGTTCTTGGCTTCAATGAGGTCTTTGCGCTTATTATCTTCTTCGGCGTGCTGCTCTGCTTCTGCTTTCATACGCTCAACCTCTTCTTTACTAAGACCGGATGAGGCAGTAATGGTGATCTTCTGGCTGCGGCCTGTGGCTTTATCGGATGCGGTCACATTGATGATCCCATTAGCATCAATATCAAAGGTCACTTCAATTTGGGGAACACCGCGCGGTGCCGGGGGAATGCCATCAAGGATAAATTTACCCAATGTTTTATTATCCGAGGCCATGGGGCGTTCTCCCTGAAGGACGTTGATCTCCACCTGGTTCTGGTTGTCACCCGCTGTTGAGAAAATCTGGCTCTTACGGGTAGGGATGGTGGTGTTGCGTTCGATGAGTGGAGTAGCAACTGCGCCGAGCGTCTCGATCGATAAGGTAAGAGGAGTAACATCAAGCAAGAGGATATCCTTGACATCACCGCCGAGCACACCCGCCTGGATGGCCGCACCGACTGCCACAACCTCATCAGGATTGACGCCCTTATGGGGTTCTTTGCTGAATTCGCGGCGGATAAGTTCTTGAATGATAGGCATGCGGGTCATGCCGCCCACCATAACGACCTCATTAATCTCACCGGGTTTTAAGCCGGCATCTTTTAGCGCAATCTTAACTGGACCAATTGATTTTTCAGTAAGGTCATTGGTGAGCTGTTCCAATTTGGAGCGGGTGAGTTTCATGACCAGGTGCTTGGGGCCGCTCGCATCGGCAGTGAGGTACGGCAAGTTGATCTCTGTCTCCATTACAGTGGAGAGCTCGGTCTTAGCTTTTTCTGCTGCTTCGCGAAGGCGCTGGAGTGCCTGGCGGTCCTGCTGCAGGTCCATACCGGACTGCTTTTTGAATTCTTCAATCAGATGGTCCATGACGCGGATATCATAATCATCACCACCGAGGAAAGTGTCACCGCTGGTGGATTTTACCTGAAAGACTCCGTCCCCAACTTCAAGAACAGATACGTCAAAAGTACCGCCGCCCAAGTCATAGACAGCGATGACCTCATTTTTCTTTTTATCAAGCCCGTATGCCAGGGATGAAGCAGTTGGTTCGTTGATGATGCGAAGCACTTCAAGTCCGGCGATCTTGCCGGCGTCTTTGGTCGCATTTCGCTGAGCGTCGTTAAAATACGCTGGAACAGTGATTACTGCCTGAGTGATTGTTTCACCCAAATATGCTTCCGCATCTTTTTTTAATTTACCAAGGATCATGGCGGAGATCTCCGGGGGAGAATATTCCTTGCCGCCCATTCCCACTCGGACGTCACCATTGGGTGCTTTCGTTATCTTGTAGGGAACACGGCCGATGGTGCGCTGCACTTCTTCATCATCAAATTTACGCCCCATAAAGCGTTTGATAGAGAAAATTGTGTTCTCCGGGTTGACGATGGCTTGGTTTCTGGCTGTACGCCCGACCACACGCTCACCGTTCTTGTTGATAGCTACCACGGAAGGACATAAGCGCTCCCCTTCGGCGGTCGGGATGACGGTGGGTTCACCGCCTGACATGACCGCTACTACTGAATTAGTTGTTCCAAGATCAATACCTATAATTTTTCCCATTTTTCTTCTCCTATTTTGCGACTCTCACCTGCGAAGGGCGTACGACCCGTTCACCGATGGTGTAGCCCTGTTGGACTACTTCGATAATAAATCCGCTTTCTACTTCTGGATTGTCTTCATGAGAGATTGCCTCATGCAATGCCGGATCGAAAGCAAGCCCTTCAGCGGGAATTGGTTGAATATTTTCCCCGTCGAGGAGATTTGATAATTTCTGATTGATGAGTTGGATACCGTCGATCCATGGTTCATCGATAAGCGATGCTGGCATATTCTTAAGCGCGCGTTCGAGATCATCTTTTACGGCTAGATACTTTTTAATGATGTCGATCTTATTGTTTACCTTCTGCGCATCCAGATCGCGGCCCATGCGTTTACGGTAGTTGGCAAATTCAGCGCGTTCACGCTGCCAGCCGTCGCTGAATTCATCCGCTTTCTGATTCAGATGGTCAATTTCCTCCAATTGGGCAGCATATTCCTCCAGCGGGATGGTTACCGTTTCTCCGGAATCTTTAATTTCTTCATTCTCTGCCTCACCCTGCTCTACTACTTCCGCATTAATTGCTTCTTCAAGAGGAGCGTTTTCAATTATTCCTTCTGATTTTTCCTGTTCTTCTTTTTTTACTTTTTTTCCCATATTTTTCATTTACCTCTGATTACCATTGTTGAACTACGAAATCGCTGAGCATCCCTGATAAGAAACGCACCAGCGAGATGGAATGACCATAAGACATACGCATAGGCCCTAAAACGCCGATCGTTCCGGTAGCCATACCCGGCGAGCCATATTTTGAAAGAATTACAGAGCACTGCCTTAGATCGTCCCAGGTTCCCTCTCCGCCGATAAGCACCTGTACACCGCCGATTGTATCGGGCAGGATGGTTTGCGATAAGAGATCCTGCAGCAAGGAACGTTCTTCTAACAGGCGCAGTGCCCGGCGGGCTTCTTCTGATTCAGCGAATTCTGGCTCAGACAGTACGTTCGTAAGGCCATCAAGAACGATATCACCAGTGGGCAGTTGATCTGAGCGGATCATCTCATCCTCAATCCACGCTAAAATCTGTATTTCAACCGTTGTGAGAGGTTCTTGAAAAGCTGTAGCACGAACGGCATTTCGTCCGGCAAGGAGCTGGCTGAATTTACGTGAAATAACAGAGAGCTGCTCCTGTGTGACTGGTTCCTCGAGTGCCAGAATATGCTGGTGAATCTGTCCGCCCTCCAACACTAGAATCGCAAGCACCTGCCGCCCATGAGTAGCGATGAGTTCCAAGTGCTTGAACTGCACCTGGTTTACTTGCGGAGCGGTGATAAGAGACGCTGAATTGGTTCGGTTAGCGAGCACAGAGGCAGCCAGGCGCATCCATTGTTGGATATCGTTGCTCATCTGAGAAAATTGGTGGTTAATGGTAGCGCGTATGGCTGGCGGAAGGGATGTCTCATTCATCAACTGACGTACGAAATAACGGTATCCCTCTTCGGTCGGCACACGCCCCGCAGAAGTGTGCGGCTGGCGAAGCAGACCGGCTTCGGTAAGAGCAGCCATTTCATTACGCACGGTTGCAGAACTCAGGTCCATGCTGTACTTATGTACCAGACTTTTGGACCCGACCGGGTCTGCCGAGGCAATATGCTCGTGCACGATCAAGGATAAGATCTTCTTCTGACGTGTGGTTAGTATATTCATTTTCTTATCAAATTAGCACTCTCGACGTTAGAGTGCTAAAAACATGTAATTTATGATACCATGCGTGTTTTTAAGCGTCAAGATTTTGAGGTTTAAGAACGAAGTTTCTTATAAAACTTTAATAAACTGTCAGTTTTACCACTTGGATTCAAGTATCAAGTGCAACAGTGATTATTTAAGAATACCACAGGCGG
>CAZBCD010000137.1:0-6419 GCA_964490205.1 uncultured Pelolinea sp.
CAGAAAATCTATAAAGCGGCATTTGCCCAGACCGTACACCTACTTACAGGATGGTTCTAGCGGCATCAGGAAAGAACAACTGGCGCCTGAAGCGACTGGTGGACCTTACTGCTTAAAAAGCAAACAGCAGTTGGTGCATATTTGCAGAATTCTCATGGATGTACCCTATGACGCAGAGATGATCCAAAAAGAACTGAATGATAAGATAGACTGCTTAGAAGTAGATATGTATATCCACACAGCCAGGTGATAGTCACGCACGCCTAACCGGAAGCAGGCGTCATGATCCATATGATGGATTAGTGAAACCTTACTCCAGTGAGTTACATAGCAGCTAATTTCTTAGGAGCGTTGCTTTTTCTTTAAATCTTTAGATAAATATATTGTTGAAGAATAATTCGAGCTGTAATTTGATCAGCTTTTCATAGGTGATTGTATCCACAAGCAGGTTCATAAAAGGAATCTGTTTTTCTTTGAGCAATCCATTTTCAAGTATTTTTGGAAGCGCTTTACCTATCTGCTGAATAATCATCGCGGCTTCCAGTGTCTCACCAGCCAATACCTTTGCTGCTTCTGTGAATGTTTTCCCCGCACCTAACAGCTTGCCAACCGCAACAGACCGTCCACCCTGGCAAGTAACGTAGAGGTCGCCGGCACCCGGTAATCCAAAAGCGAGATCGGTGTTTAAACCCAGCATTTCCAAAAAATAATAGATCTCCTTACAGCCGCGCGTAAATAGCGCCGCAGCCAGGTTATGCATATGCGCACCAGCAGTATCTGTTCCGCCTGATTTTTCCAACAAGCCAGCAGCAATACCCACACCTAAAGCATACGCATTCTTCAGGGCAACAGTTATTTCCAGCCCTACGATATCGTTAGTGGCCCACACGTGATAATAAGCGGTGCGAAAAACATCCGCAAGCTGTTGAGCAGTTTCAATCTCGCGCGATCCAAAGTAAACACAGCTCTGCCTTCTGCCAGCTAGTTCACCTGCGATACACGGACCACCAACCGCTGCTATTGAAATCCGCTCGCTAATCTTTGGTGGGAGTTCCTGGCGTAGCACTTCGGGAAGGATCACCAGATTTCCTTCCTCATCCGCTTCCAACCCTTTAGTTATGCAAATAATCCTGTCGCTGGGTTTTATGAATGGTGCCAGTGTTTGCCCAATCCAGCGAACCCCCATTGAATTTACACCGCTGACAATGAAATCAATATCCTCAAGAGCGGTTTCCAATTCTTCAAGGTAGAAGGGAGTCACCTGATCTGGTATTCTTCTTTTAAGCCGCGGATGAACCCTGAAATTTTTACAACTGCTGATGATCTCGCTATCCAGATGAGTGCCGATCAGGTTTACTTTACACCCATTATCAGTAAGCGGCCAGGCGACAGCACTGCCCATCACGCCAGCGCCAAGAATTGCTACTTTTTTCATTTTGTCAATCTCCTTATGATTTCGATAAAAGCCACTTATTATTTTTCAAGCTATGAATTATCATCTTAGGTCTTTGCAAAAAGAATAGGCGAATTCACAACTTTGTTTCATATTTGATCCAATTTTTTACTAAAACATTTATTTGGTATCAGTGTATGCAATAAACCAGCTCACAATGGCCAGAAGATCGGGACCATGACTAATGCGGTAAAGAATATGATCACCGTTAAGGGTATTCCTACTTTCAGGAAATCGATAAAGCGATAGTTGCCCGGGCCATACACCATCATACAGGATGGTTCTAACGGCGTCAGGAAAGAACAACTAGCGCCTAAAGTAATCATCACCGCGAAGCTGCGCGGGTTCAAACCCAGCTGCAGTGCAGTTTGAATTGCGATTGGTACGACAACCACCGCCGCTGCCTGGTTCGACATTGGCTGGGAAAGCAGCATACTTAAAACAAAAAATCCGCCCAATAGCCACATGGGATCCATCCCAAGTGTTAAAGTGATGATCCCATCAGATAGATACGAAGCGGTCCCGGTATCCTGGATTGCTATTCCCAACGCCAGCATCCCGCCAATCAAGATCAACGCGCGCCAGTTGACCATCTGATACGCTTCCTCGGGAGTGATGCACCTCAGAATATAAACAAGCAGCATCCCTACAATCGCGGCGATTGGAACAGAAATCAGATTCAATGCAGCTAAGCTAAGTACTCCAAGGAATACTGCTCCGGATACAATTGCTCTTTTTGGATCTCGTTCCTCCGTTCGGATGACATGCAGTAATCGGAAAGCACTGCTCTGATCCAGCGCCGTTGTACTGACCCGGTTTCCATGCAGCAGAAGCTGATCACCCACAGACAACCGTACCTCGCTTAATTTACGCCGGATCGTTCGTCCGCTGCGGTTGATTCCCAGAACCTGCAGTCCATAATGGCTGCGAAAATCAAGCTGTTTCAATGTCCGCCCAATCAAAGGAGACCCTGGAAGCAGGATAACTTCAAACAAATTAATCTCTTCAGATTGGACATCCTGATCAGCAATATCATTACGGGGTTTCAGTTCCAATCCGGTTTTTTCCTGGATATCTAAAAGCTCATCCCGGTTGCCTTCTACGATAAGCACATCCCCGGTGTCAAGAATTGTATTGGCTGTAGGTACAAGAAAGGAACGTTTATCTTTAGAAATCCGCAGAACAGTCAGGTCCAGGTCGCGCCCCAGAGCTGCTTGATCCAGTGTCATTCCGTGCAGGTTGGATCCTTCTGGGACAACCAGTTCTGTCAGGTAATTCCTGACGCTGGCTTCTGTTGAAAATGGTTCTTCGTATGGCCGATCTGGAATCAATTTTTTACCGACCATTAGCAAGTACACAATACCTGATATCAAAACCACCAACCCAACTGGAGTAAGCTCGAACATACCCAGCGGACGCATTCCCTCATCTTCTATCAATCCGCTAACGACAATATTCGTTGTAGTAGCTATCAGCGTTACCGAGCTCGCTAAAATACTGGCAAACGCCAGCGGCATAAGCAGTTTTGAGCGGGAGACTTTCATATTCCTCGCCATCCCGATCACTATAGGTAAAAAAAAGGCAGTCGCGCCGGTATTGCTCATTAATGCGCTTAACCCCGCAGCCGCCAGCATGACAATAAGTAAAAATCGGTTGATATCATACCCGGCTTTACTTACTATCCAATCCCCTGCCATGTCCACAACACCCGTTTTTTCTAACGCCGCTGTCATTACCAATAATCCCAGGATCAAAATGAACGCCTCACTACCGACCCCGGCCAGCGCTCGTTCCAACGGCAGGGTTCCACTCAGAACGAGGATCACAATAACCCCAAGAGCGATCACATCGGGTGCGATCTTTTCAATAGAGAACAGCACCATTGTGATTCCAATGATACCTAAAACGAGCCCGACTTCAATCGTCAATTTTAGCGCCCTTCTCTTAATTAATCTTAATCATACCAAAAGCCCCCACAGCGTGTTCTGATAATTAGAAACCTTTTATCCTTGTTTACGTAAAATTATTAAAAAGGAGAAAGTCATTATGTGTTGTGTGATAAGTACATTATTTTTTTTGGGACCGCGTGCAGGGTTGCTGATCTGGTGGCTGGTCAATCCTGGCCGCTTCAGCATTGTCTATAACAACCTGATGCTGCCGCTCATCGGGGCGATCTTCCTGCCAGCAACCACATTGACATACACGTTCATCTATAAACCCGCTTTTGGAAGCCTGATCGGGTTGGACTGGTTATGGATGGGTATCGCTTTGATGGTTGACTTTAGTTTATACGGCGGTGGCATCTTCAGCAGGCGTAGATAAATATAGCTATAACCACCGAAAAGGCTGCTGTGGGAAGAATCTATAATGAAAATATGAGCTGGGTAGCTGGCGATATAGACAATACACCACACCACAGCAGCCTATTTCTTTTCCCTACCCATCTCCCCATCCACCCGTTTATGGGATGAGTGAGTATATTTTGAGATCCCAATCGCGGTTAGTGAAAAGAACGCGTATGTCAAAATCTGTGTTTTCGTGTGTCGACCGGTGGTGAATTGTTTCTTCTAATCTATCGAAAGATTGATAGCAATTAATAAACTAGCGAAATTCTAATCAATCGTATCCAAGTCTCCCAGCAACTGTGCTTTATCTTCCGGCGAGAGGCTTTTAGCTAGCTTAGTGGCTTTCTTAATGAATTCAATCTTCTTCTCTTCCTCTTCCACCATCGCATATGCCCGGGCTAACGCTTCATAGGCATATCCCAGGAACATTTCTGCAACACCCTGCTTTTTGCTGTAATCCAGACATAAGTGACCATATCTAACTGCAGTATTAACTTCGCCAATCAGAGCGTATACCCGAGATAACTGCCAATAGCCGATTGATATGTTTTGATCTGTGCAGTCAGACCTCTGCGACCAGTGATACAGTGATGAGTGCGACATGTGTATCATTTCTTCATTTTCCTGCGTTGAGCGGTTGGTTTTATCGATCAAATCCCATGCGGCATTAAAACAGATTTTTGAAAAGTATTCGTGCGCTGGTGCACTGTTAAATTGTTTTTTGCTCTTCAAACCATTCATCCTTCTATAATCAAAATGATTATTAAAAGATCATGTAAGTATCGTTAATTTTACGATCATTCAAATATCACATTTTCGAACCCGAGCGTGCTGAATAATTTCGAAAGGTATGCTTCCGCGTTGACGGCCGCCTGATCAAGGATGCCGTCTTCCAGCGCCGCTTGATAAATCTCCTCTTCAGCCGCCTGGCGTGCCAGTGTTTCCAGGTCCTGTTCGCCTTTCGTAAATAATCCGGTTTGGCGGTCATATACATAAGATTTTTCATTATCCAGCGTCGCAATGAATATCTCCGCATCCGGTAGTCTCACCGATAACACACCTCCACGCAAATTCAGGTCGGACGCTTCCAATTGGTTTAAATCAACCCCCGCGATAACAACACCGTGTGCGACGAACAGAAGGCGGTCACCAAACAGTGGCCCGAACGTTTCCTGTTTGGTTTCCGCTGTGATGATCTTCTCAACGCTGTACTGGATCGTCTCCAGACGGGCAAGAGAGCGCACTTCATTTATGATCGTAACCGGGTCCGGCAGGATGGTAGGAGTTGGATATAAGACCTTCGCGACCTGCGTCCGCAGAGTATTGGTTGTGTCTGCGATTGGAGCAAGCGTCTGCTCTGTGAAGGAATAAAAGGAAAACACCATCCCTACTCCCAGCACTACCAACAAGCCAATCGCCACCCATAACAATAAAACGGGTTTTTCCATTGAATATCTATCTTTCAGGGTTAGTAAATCCCTTTACGCCAATACACATCCTATCAACTATACTCAATTTTACCTCTTATAAAGTATTCTGTTTATTAACATTATGGAATCCCGTTTCACCGGGATAGAACTTCTTCTCTGATAGTATTTTTTAAAATATGCTAATATATGGGCTATATTCATTCTGAAAGGAATTATCATGCCCAAAGTATCCATCATCACCGACACGGACTCCAGCCTCCCCAAGGAGATGGCAGCGGAATACAACATCCTCCAGGTGCCCATCTCCATTCATTTTGACAAGGAATTATCGGGTACCGATCACGATATCACCAACGCACAGTTATTTAAGAAGATCGACGAAACAGGGAAACTTCCCACAACCGCCGCGCCGACACCTGGCGTTTTTGTTGAATATTTTAGGAAAGCGTTCAAAGCGGAGAAACCGGATACCCTGGTCTACTTTTCCATAAGCGGAGAAATGAGCGCCACAATAAAATCTGCCCAGATCGCCGCAGAGGATCTCAAATCTGATTACGACATCCGTGTGGTGGACTCCAACACGCTCTCCATGGCGCAGGGATACATGGTGCTGGCAGCTGCGGAAGCTGCTCAAAACGGCGCTTCCGCTGAAGGTGCGATCAAGGCTGCCGAAAAAGTGTATCAGAACACTGTATTATACGGTGCTCTGTCCACGCTCAAATACCTTTCCTTGAGCGGGCGCGTCAGCCACGTTACTGCCGGCATGGCGGGGATGTTGAATATCAAACCGATCCTCTCCGTCCAGAACGGGAAGCTGGAAATGCTTGAAAAAGTCCGCACCAGAAAGAAATCCTGGATACGCATGATCGAACTTGTCAAAACGGATGTCGGAAGCCACGCGATTGAACGCATCTCTATCATGCATGTGTACGCGGAAAATGATGCTAGGCAGTTTGAGGCCATACTTCGGTCTGAGCTGGACTGCCCCGCTGAAATGCCCATTATAGATTTCAACCCCGGTTTATCCGTGCACACAGGAGCAGGACTTGTGGGCGTGTGCCTGGTAATCGCAAAGTAAAAACACTTTTCCAAAGATCATAAAAGAGCCGCCTAGTCCAGGCGGCTCTTTTATTATATCCCTTGAATTCAACTAGCAAGTGCAACTTTGAAAGCGTAAGAGAGGTAAGCTGC
>CAZBCD010000138.1:0-6419 GCA_964490205.1 uncultured Pelolinea sp.
GTGACATTATTACTGGTGAATTTATGGTGACATTATTACTGGTGATTCACATGAAGGGGTATTATAACTGAAGTGGATTAATGATAGTTTATAATCTGGCGGCATTTCCCAAAACAGATTGAAAGTTGGATAAGTTATAATCAATAAGAAATTAAAATAAATGAAGGGTTCTTGCAAATATGGAAGTAAGTATCGTTAAGCAAATTGATATTAATCAGGAGATGAAGTCCTCCTATATTGACTACGCGATGAGTGTCATTGTCTCGCGTGCTCTCCCGGATGCGCGTGATGGATTTAAACCTGTTCACCGCCGTATTTTATTCGCAATGATGGATATGGGTATGCGCTCGAATACTGCCTATAAAAAATCAGCCAGGATCGTAGGTGAAGTGCTAGGTAAATACCATCCCCATGGCGACCAGGCTGTTTATGAATCCATGGCCCGCATGGCGCAGGATTTTTCCATGCGGTATATGCTGATTGACGGGCAGGGTAATTTTGGGTCAGTTGATGGAGACTCGCCAGCGGCTATGCGGTACACAGAAGCACGCATGGATATCATGACCGAAGAGATGGTGCTGGATATCGACAAGGATACTGTTGATTTTGTTGATAATTTTGACGGATCTCTTCAGGAACCTTCTGTTTTACCAGCGCGCCTTCCGAATATGCTGTTGAACGGCTCTTCTGGTATTGCTGTTGGAATGGCTACCAATATCCCTTCTCACAATATCAAAGAGGTGTGTAAGGCGCTCATCTATATGATTGAAAATCAGGATTCGATCGATGATGTAACAGTGGAGGACCTGACGAAATTTGTACCCGGCCCAGATTTTGCCACCGGCGGGATCATTGTCGGAACTGAAGGCATACGCCAGGCGTACTCAACTGGAAAAGGGAAAATCACAGTTCAGGGCCGTGCTCAAATTGAAGATATCCGTGGAAATCGTTATCAGATCCGAATAACTGAGATACCATATCAGGTAAACAAAACTACCTTGATCGAGCGCATAGCCGTTCTGGTGCGCTCGGGTAAACTGTCCGAGATATCAGATCTGCGAGATGAATCGGACCGCAATGGGATGCGCATCATAATTGAATTGAAGCGAAATTCTCAACCAAAGCGAATCTTAAATCGGCTATATAAATTCACACAGCTACAATCGACATTTGGCATTAATATGCTTGCGCTTGTAGAAGGGGAACCACGACTGCTTCCTCTAAAACGGTCACTTCAGATCTTCATCAATCACCGTGTAGATGTCATTACGCGCCGCACGCAATTTGAATTAGAGAAAGCGAAACACCGCGCCCACATTTTAGAAGGACTGCTGGTCGCGCTGGCAAATCTGGACGAAGTCATAAAAACCATTCGCAAATCGGCTGATTCAAACGTAGCTAAGAAAAACCTGATGGAGCGCTTTAAATTATCAACTATCCAGGCGCAGGCTATTTTGGATATGCAATTGCGCCGTCTCTCCCAATTAGAACGCGAAAAGATACAAGACGAACATAAACAGCTGGTTGAATTGATTGCTCATTTGGAAGATCTCCTTGCTCATCCTAAAAAGATTCTGGAATTAATCAGTAAAGATCTGGTAGAAATTAGCAAGAAATATGGCGATAAACGCCGCACACTTATAGTAGAAGGGAATGCTGAGGATCTAACGGATGAGGATCTTGTATCTGATGTAGCTGCACTTGTGACGATCACTCGTAATAATTATATTAAACGAGTTTCACCGCGCGTGTACCGCACACAGAACAGGGGGGGGAAGGGTGTTATCGGACAGAATGTGAAGGATGAAGATCAAATTGATATTCTAATCCCATGCCGCGCACTGCATACCTTGTTGTTCTTCTCTGATCGCGGAAAGGTATATTCTGAACGTGTTTTTGAATTAAATGAATCGCGGAGGACAGATAAAGGGATACCAATCGTCAATATTTTAGCATTAGAACCTAATGAGAGAATCACAACAGCTGTTGCAGTACCCGATTTCGATGCCGCAGAATTCATTATGCTGGCTTCAGAAAAGGGACGAGCTAAACGTATGCCTCTTTCAGAGTTTAAGAGCGTGAGGACATCCGGCTTAATCGCTATTAATATAAAAGAGGGTGATAGGCTTGGTTGGGCGCAGCTCACAGGCGGTGAAGATGAACTAATTATGGTCACAGCCGGTGGAAAAGCGCTTCGTATTAAAGAAACAGATATCCGCCCTATGGGACGGGCAGCTGGTGGTGTGGCTGGTATTAAACTAAATCCTGGCGATCGATTAACTTCTATGGAAGTTGTCGTACCTAAAGCTCATTTGCTGGTAGTAACTGAAAAGGGGTATGGTAAACGAACACTTCTGAAAAATTTCCGCACTCAGGGACGTGCGACAAAAGGGGTAGCAACGATCGATCTGAAAACGATTCCAAAAATAGGCAAAATAGCTTCCGCGCGCGTGGTTAGCAAAGGAGATCAGATTACGTTGATTTCAAATAATGGCATCATGCTGCGGTTGGATGTAGATAAGATCTTATCTTCAGGGCGTTTGACCAAGGGTTCGAGGTTGATGAGATTAGATAAAGGCGATCGCGTATCTTCGATTGGGAGAATTTCGGACGCACGCAAGCAGTAATAATCCTGATTGATGAATGAAAAGCGCATAGAGCATATGCGCTTTTTTGATTATTGTGGGCGTAATTTCACATCACCGATTGGGAAAACCCGTTCTGTACCGTCTGTATTTCGAATGATTATTTTCCCCTGGTCATCAATTCCGCGAAGGAATCCTGAATAGAGCTCTCCTTTTCCGGCATCCAGAGTTATTAATTGGTCTTTAAATGCCATACTGCTTTCGTATTGCTGAATAAAAATGGGCGAGAGGATGGATTCGCGAGACTTGATGAGTGCTTTAATCAAATATGTAAGCATTTCCACTGGATTGATGTTATCTTTTGTATGTGCTTCGATACAGGTGGCGGGAAACAATAACAGATCTGAGGATGGAATGGATGGAATCATTAGGTTGATGCCAATCCCCAATACCAAACCCTGCAAATTCTCTCCCTGCCATAATGATTCCGCCAGGATGCCAGCAGTCTTTTTGTCCTCAACCAAAACATCATTTGGCCATTTTACTTGTGCGTTTATATGATAGTGTTCTTCGAGAACTTTGAGTAAAGAATAACCACCTAATAAAGAAAACAGCCCAAGTTTTTCTCGTTCCCTTGTTGAAGGATGGAGAACAACACTGACTGCTAATGACGAACCTGGAGTTGTCACCCATTTACGCCCATTTCTTCCACGGCCCGCTGTTTGAGCTTCCGCGATAACTAGAGAATATTCAGGGGCACCCAGGGACACCCATTTTAGTGCCTGTGTGTTTGTAGAATCAGTTTCTTTGAAAAAACGAAAAACTGGAATTTTGAGATCATCAAAGGCTTGTTTTAAGTCTGCTTCATTCATAAAAAAGATTCTAACTGAAAAGTGAACTTAATACAAAAAGAGCGGTATTCCGCTCTTTTTGTTATAAAACATATTTCCTGTTATTTTGTTGAAATTTTTATAGATTTGGGTTTTGCTTCATCTGATTTGGGGATATTCAGAGATAAAACACCGTTCTCCATTTTAGCTCCTGCTTTTGAAGCGTTCAGCATGTTTGGCAGAGTAACGGTGCGGTTAAATTTACCACTTGGACGTTCCCGGATGATATACGTGCTTTCTTCCTCAATAGCGTTTTTAAATTCACCTTTCAAACTGACGTTCTTTTCCTGGATTTGAATATCGATTTCATCAGGTATTAAACCCGGCAGAATTGCCGTAATTGTGAATTTCTCATCATCTTCTTTTATATCCACTGGAAAGTGTACATGTCTTTCTTCTGCTTTCCATTCACTGGATAAACGTGGGTGACGTGTAAGCTGTTGAATTCTTCTATATGGCGTTCGTACGTAAACTGTCATTTTTTCACCTCAATAATAGTAATTGTTATTTTCAATAATATGGTAGGCATATAAAATGGTTATCAGAAAAGTATTTATAATTTATATAAATAGGAACTGTGAATATAAATTTCTATAAAAGACATGTTATGGTATGATTGCTGACTTAGAAATAAATAGAACATGGAAAACAAGATTACAATAATTGAAGGGCCAACCCCAGTATTCGAAGATATATCGGATGGGTGGGCGTTGGGTTTAAATGAAAGCCCCCTGCTTTACGCTACGATCTTCACTCAGGTTCGTACATTAAATGGGCCAGCATTAGTTGAACGCTGTCACAAAGCATGGAAGAGTAATTCATCTATATATCTGCATTTTAAAGACCAAATGGGGATTGAAGAAAAGGCACCCATCATCGCTGTCCGATCTGTGAGCACTGATGAAGGACAAGTGCTCTTATTGTGGATTCGCCAGCTTCCAAGTTATGAGGATTTGGTGGATATTGCGGGTGAGATGAGCGATGACGATGACAATTTTGATGAAGACAATCCTAATGATTAGATGATCAATAAATAATAAACTCTTGGCATATTCTGCCAAGAGTTTATTTTTAACTCCTGTTATTTTTGCTCTGGTTTATCCCGATCAAAGTGAGGAACATCATCCGGTAGATCTAAGAACAATTCGACGATCCCGTTAAACTCTCCTTCAATGAAATATGGCGCTTGATAAACGAGGTGCTTTTTACCGTCCTTTGTGATGGAATAGATATTAAATGATTGCGTTTCATAGATCTGGCGCACCTTTTCCTGGGTTCCAGGAGGATGACACGTAATTGCATTTCGTCCAAGTACCGCGTAGCCGCCATCTTTTTCAAATAATTTTTCGGACCCCTCATTCATTTCTATAACGGTCCCGTCTTTATCCGTAACAGTGATCGCCCCCGGAAACACTTTATACCAGGCATGTTTTTCCATTTTTTCTCCTTATGTGTTTTAAACGAATATTATATACGAATAGGATTATAAAGTATTCAATGGTAATATTTTGGGATGCCAATTTGCTTTGGCAATAAGTTTTTTAGATTGGAAAAAGTAAGCGGAGAAAATCAATAAAAACGAGGTGAGATAAATGAAAAAAGAAAAACGCGAGAAATTATCTTTAGAAAGCAAAATGGTCTATTATCCACCGGAACCCTCTTCCATGTCTATCAGCGATCCCATCTATATGGCGAGTAATTTCCAATATACAGCAGAGATCTATCAGAGGGTTTTAGATGGCGAACGAAAAACAGTGAATATTTACTCCCGTTGTGGAAATCCCAGCGAATATAAATTTGAAGAACAGATGACATGGATAGAAAGTGGAGACGCTTGTTTGGCAACAGCATCAGGCATGGCAGCAATTTCAACTATTCTTTTCGGAATTTTAAAAAGCGGAGATCATATCGTTGCGGATTGGACCACATACAGTACAACTCATGAATTTCTTGACCACCGGTTTACGGATTTTGGAGTTAAAACCACTTTTGTCGATACAGCAGATATTGAGAATGTGGAAAACGCGATCCAGTCAAATACAAAAGTGATTTATTTCGAGACAATTGCAAACCCAACAATGAAGATCTCTGATATTGAGGCAATCGTAAAGCTGGCGCATGAAAAAGGAATTATCGTGATTTGTGATAATACTTTCGCCAGTCCCTATGTATTCAGGCCGTTAGAATGGGGGGTGGATCTCGTCCTCGAAAGTGCCACTAAATTCATTTGCGGTCATAATGATGCGCTGGGCGGTGCGATAATTATGAAATCGGACATACTCCCTGAAGATCTTCTGGAACAAGTCCGATGGTCAACGCTAACTAAATTGGGTGGAGCACTCTCTCCTTTCAATGCGTGGTTGCTCCTAAGAGGAATCCAAACGCTTCACCTGCGCGTCGAACGCCAATGCCAGAATGCTGCAAAATTGGCAAATTATTTGGATAAACATGAAAAAGTGGGGAAAGTCTGGTATCCTGGTTTGACCTCACATCCTCAGCACTTGATTGCTAAAAAATTACTCCCGAAATTCGGCGCTATGCTTACATTTGAGATCAATGATGAACCGACTGCAGTGAAGGTATTGGATTCATTGGAATTAGCAACCTTCGGAGCAAGCTTGGGTGGAGTACGAACGACAACTCAGGTTCCCTCAACCATGGCATTTCTCGATGTACCGCCTGAACAGAAAAAACAAATGAATATTCGTGATGGAATGATTCGAGTCTCAGGTGGAATTGAGGACACGGATGATATTATCGCTGATTTTGCCCAGGCGTTAAAAAAGATCTAATTAATGCCAATTTTCCCATTAGTTTTATGAAACATATCTCTAATAAGCGATGGGAATTTGATGTGACGCATGACATTTTTCCTAAAATTTTAAAAATTAACCTTAAAAATGTGAGTGAAAAAGTTCAGATACATGAGAGGCGAAAGCCCTGG
>CAZBCD010000139.1:0-6351 GCA_964490205.1 uncultured Pelolinea sp.
GTTTTCACCCAGCCCCTGCCAACGCAACTGCAACAACTCATCATCTTGGTTTCGTATATAAGAATCTATCACCATACAAAGGTAGTCTCCTTGGAAATCGATCTGTAGATCAGTTGGAGCAGCATCAGTCCATTTGACCGGCCATACACCCCAACCCAGGGCAATAAGACCTATTACCATTCCAACTATTAATCCGATTATTCCAAAACTAATCGGATTCTTGAAAATTTCTTTTATTTTATCCATAGTCATCTCTCCTGTAATATGACAAGATCAATACACTGTGTAGGATGCAAGTTTTATGCCGCTTCTTCAATAACAACTTTTTCTGAGGTAAATACTTCATCACAATCAAGACACTGGAATTCTCTTTTATTCTTATTAACCAATATACCACCACAAGTCGGACAACTGGTTTTTATAGGTTTTTTCCACGACGTAAAATCACAATTTGGATAATTTTCACACCCATAAAAAATACGGCCTTTCCTGGTCTTGCGTAGAACAATATCTCCGCCATCTTTCGGACAAGCAACACCAATCTTCTCTAAAAAAGGTTCTGTATATTTACACTCAGGATAATTACTGCAGCTAATAAACTTTCCAAACCTACCCCATTTAACGACCAACTCGTTTCCGCACTTCGGGCAGTTGCGACCAATCCTTTCGGGTTCTGTTTTGGTTTCAGGCATTTCTTCCTGAGCATGTTTTAGTTGCGGCTCAAAGTCTTTATAGAAATCTGCAATCAAATCATTCCATTTCCGATTGCCATGTGCAATTTCATCTAAATCTTCTTCCATCTGGGCAGTGAAATTTACGCCAAGAATCTGTGGAAAATATTCGATTAAAAGATCGTTCACTACAAATCCAGTTTCCGTCGGCAGAAGGCGCTTATTTTCTCGCTCCACATACCCACGAGCCTGGATTGTCGAAATGGTTGGTGCATATGTGGAAGGTCTGCCTATTCCATATTCCTCTAACATTTGAATTAATGAAGCTTCTGTAAACCTTGGTGGTGGCTGAGTAAAATGTTGCGCAGGAGAAAGTTCAAGTAATTTCAGCATAGTTCCCTGGGCCAATCCTTTGGGTAGTTTTAATCGTCCATTCTTCTTCTCAATTAAATCTTCATCTTTTGCTTCTTCATAAAGAACAAGAAATCCAGCGAAGTCCAATTCGGAACCAGATGCTCGAAATTGGTAATTACTATCTTCATTTTCGCCATTTACTAGAATTGAAACTGTTGTATAAATTGCCGCACGCATTTGTGAAGCAACGAAGCGACGCCAAATCAACCGATAGAGCCTATATTGTTCAGGTTTTAAGAACGGTTTAACTTTTTCCGGCAAGTGCATCACAGACGTTGGCCGAATCGCTTCATGCGCCTCCTGTGCTTTTGTAACCCTGGTTTTATAGGTATTTTCTTTTTCTGGAAGAAATCCCTCTCCATGCATATCTTTTATATATTTACGAACTTCGGTGAGGGCGACTGGCGAGATATTTGTTGAATCAGTCCTCATATAAGTAATCAGACCTGTTTGGCCACCATTCTCAATATCAATACCTTCGTATAACTGCTGGGCAACCCGCATGGTCCTTTTTGCAGTAAAACCCAACTGCCGAGAGGCTTGCTGCTGTAGAGTGCTCGTGATGAAAGGAGCATAAGGCTTTCTTATTCTTTTCCCTCTTTTAATTTCACCGATCGTATAATTTGCTTCTCTTAGTTTCGAAAGGAGTTTTTCAACAATTTCTTGATTTGATAAATTCGGGTCGTTGTCATCAACCTTGGTTAATTTTGCTTTGAATGACTCAGTTGCACCTAAAGGTTTGAATTTAGCATCTACGGACCAATATTCCTGTGGAACAAATATTTCAATTTCCCGTTCTCGTTCCACAATTAAACGCAACGTAACAGACTGTACTCGTCCTGCTGAAAGACGGCCGCGCACTTTTTCCCATAAAAGAGGGGTTAAGTTATATCCAACCAAACGATCCAAGATTCGCCGCGCTTGCTGTGCATCAACAAGATCAGAGTCAATTGTCCGTGGATTAGAAAAAGCCGCTTCAACTGCTGGTTTTGTAATCTCGTGAAAAACAACACGTTTTACTCGCTTCTCGTCAAGCTCTGCAGCTTCCATCAGATGCCAGGCAATTGCTTCACCTTCCCTATCCGGGTCTGTTGCCAGATAAACCTCTTCGGCTTTTTTTGCTTCCGCTTTCAGCTCCTTCACTATTGGCCGTTTTTCGTTGGGAACCCGGTATTTTGGTTGGAAATTATTTTCCACATCAACCGATAATTGAGAACGAAGAAGATCTCGCACATGCCCAACCGAGGCACGGACTGTATATCCTTTCCCTAAAAAATTCCCGACCGTTCGAGCTTTTGCGGGCGACTCTACAATCACCATTTTGCCTTTTCTCTGAATTTCCTTTTTGACGCGTGGTGGAGCAACCATACCTTCATGCATCTCGGTGCGGCCTATCCGATATAGTTTTGTACCGCAAACCTTACAAATACCAGTGGTTACTGGTGTCGATCGAGAATTAAATTCCGCCTGTGGATTTTGTACCTCTCGCTTTTCTTTACATTTGACACAATAAGCTTCCAAAATAACTCCTAAAGATAATTTTTTAAACCCTTTTCCTTTATCATCTTGATAACCTGGCGGATTTTTTGAGTTTCACCTCTCTTACATATCATCAAGGTATTTTTATAGTCTACTATAACAATATCACTCAATCCCACGACTGCTATCATCTTCTCTTCGTCAGTTGATTGGATAAGAATATCCGTTGAATCCACGTTTACCACATGGCGTGCCAATTGGATATTTCCATCCTGATCTGCTTCTAAAATTGCAAAAAGCGAATCCCAACTCCCTACATCATTCCAACCTAAACCCCGTGCAGGCAGTACAACCACATCCAAAGCGCCCTCCATAATACCATAATCAATTGTCTGTGGTTGAATAGTCTCCCATATATCAGTAATTTCACCAATTGAGCGATCTACCCGAATGCGGGTCTTGATTAGTTTCAATTTTTCATGCAACTCAGGCATTTGTTTACTGAACTCATCTAAGATTGCTGCGACTGACCATATGAACATCCCAGAATTCCAATAAAAAGAACCGGAATTTAGATATTTTTTCGCCGTATCTAGATTAGGCTTTTCTTTAAATCGCTTTACCTTGAACCCATTCAATCCACTGATTTTTTCTCCAGCTTCGATATAACCATATCCGGTAGCCGGAAATGTTGGCTCAATGCCCAATGTGACTAAAAGCCCTTTTGTTGCTGCTGTTTTCGCTTCAACCAATAAATCTTGGAAATACGGTACATTTTCGATCACGTGGTCTGCTGTTAGAACCGCCATTATTGCATCTTGGTCAATTTTCTGTAAATAAGTCGCAGCCATCCCTACAACAGACGCAGTCCCTTTCGGCATTGGTTCGATCAAGTAATTGTGCAATGGTAGTTCTGGAGCTTCTTCTTTGAGCTTAGCAATCTGTTCCTCAACTGTAACCACATATATATGATCAAAATCAAGTAAGCCTTTTAATCTATCTAAAGCTATGCGAAAAAGCGATTTATCCTTAATAATTTTTAACAACTGCTTTGGGGTATCTCTTCTGGAAAGCGGCCATAATCGTGTTCCCCCCCCCCCAGCCATGATAACCGCATAAAAATGTGTGTCCATCATACCTCATAATTCTCTGATCCATCAGATACAGATTGGTACATCATATTTCCTACTTTTCGAACAAAGCCCTTTAATTCCATCATAACCAAACTCGCGGAGACTTTGTCTGTCGATAAGCCTGTGATTGATTTTATATCATCAATATGTAGGGGTTCATCCCGAATTGTATTCAAGAGCAGCAATTCTATATCATTTTTGGGTAGAATGTTTTGCACATACCTGAATTCCGCGGATTGTTCCAGATTTAAAGCTAATAGTAATTCATTGAAATCTAGAAGCGGGATAGCGCCATCACTTATTAATCTATTTGCTCCTCGGCTCCTTGGAGCATAAATTGAACCAGGAACTGCAAAAACATCTCTTGATTGTTCTACTGCAAATTTCGCTGTTATCAATGCACCACTTTTTTCATCAGCTTCCACAACCACAACCGCTTTTGAAAGACCGGAAATGATTCGGTTGCGCGGGGGGAAATTCACTCCCTCAGGTTGAGTACCCGGATAAAATTCGCTTACCAATACACCATGGGTTTTTATATTCTCTGCCAGGTCTCTGTTCTCGGGAGGATAAATAACATCTAATCCACTACCGAAAACCGCAATGGTCCTCCCATTAGCATCTAAGGCAGATTGATGGGCAATTGTGTCAATTCCACGAGCCATGCCGCTAACGACGGTTATCCCATTAGATGCTAAAAATCGTGAAAGCTCGCTTGCCACTTGCTTTCCATACGATGTTTTTCTGCGAGTGCCAACGACAGCAACAGAGCAATCATCTTCATCAATAAATGACCCTTTGATATACAGCACAGGGGGAGGATGCTCGATGGATTGAAGTAATCGCGGATAAGTGTCTTGATTAAAAGTGACTACTGATATACCTAATTGCTGAATTTGATTCCATTCTTTTTCAAGGTCAATTTCACCTCGCAATTTCACAAACGATTTAACAATTTTTTCTGGTAAACCTGCTTCTCGCAATGATGATGAATTTGATTTCCATGCTTCAGAAAGATCACCAAAGAAATCCAGAAGCATTTTGGTTCGCACAGAGCCAATCCCGCGAATCTGGTCAAATCCGATCCAATACCTTCGATCATCCATCAGCGCCATTCTTGGAGCTTCACTGTCATTTTTTTGTTCTCAGTATCCACTTTTTTTACAACAGACTTTATTGCGGGTATCAAGATCTCCTTCGAATCCCGGTTATGAGGTTTGATTACATATACATCATTCGCACCGGTTAGAATGATTTCTATTAGAACACCAATTTCTTTTTCTTCGATCGAAAATACCCTCATACCTATAAGATCATGATGATAATATTCATTATCTGTCAGCACGGGCAAATCCTCACCTTGTATATATACTATCTCATTACGGAAAGAGCCTACTGAATCCCTTGAATAGTGATCCACAAACGATATAAGGTATTTTTTATCCATCTTTCTAATAGTATCAATTTGGGTTGGAAAATGGTTTTCACCAATATACACTTGCTTCCCTTTTATTAGTCTTTCAGGAAAATCTGTCAGCAATTCTACTGATACTTCACCATTCAATCCATGTGGTTTATGAATTTTCGCAACTGCTAAAAAAGCAGGCTTACTATTATTTAGCAAGCCTGACTGGTCCCATCCTTCACTTTCTTTTTTCTGCATATAACTAAGGCTCAACAATATCCAAGGTTGCGCGCTTCCCTTCGCGCGCAGCCGCAACACGCAAGAGAACACGAATTGAATTGGCTACTCGCCCACCTTTTCCTATGACACGGCCCATGTCCTCCTTAGCTACTTTCAATTCAATTCGAACGCGACCGCCTTCATCAATTTCAGATACAGATACTTGCGATGGATCATCCACCAATTGCTTTGCGATAGATTCAATTAAATCTTTCACGTGGACTCCTTTTATTGTATTAATTTCTTATTCAGCTTTAGGTTTAGCTTCAGCTTTTGGCTTAGCTTCAGCTTTAGGTTTAGCTTCAGCTTTTGGCTTAGGTTCAGCATTTGGCTTAGCTTTAGGCTTATCTATACGTGTTTTTAGGTCAACAGGCCGTGATTCATAGTATGCCTTGGCTTCCTCTATTATTTTCTCAATAGGTTCGCCATCCTTGAATCTTTTATATCGATCTAATAACCCGACAGCATTGAATATTTGCGTTACAGATTCACTTGGTTGCGCCCCATTCTTGAGCCAATGAAATACACGTTCTTCATTAACATTTATTGTGAATGGGTCAGTACGAGGGTTGTAAGATCCCAAGTTCTCCAAGAACTTCCCGTCCCGTGGACTCTCTTTCTCTGCTACAACAATCCGATAACTCGGCTGATTTCTTAATCCTGTTCTTCTTAAACGAATTCGTACCATGAATGCTTCTCCTGATTAATTCATATTATTTATATTTCAATTATTTTGATCTCAGAAATATAAGGGGCGTGAAAGGACACGCTATTTCCGTAAATCACATTAATTGTTTGAACTTGGAAGTATTATACATTTATGTAATAGGAAATCCAAATCCATAAAACTAAGAGCGAATTCTATTTGAAATGCAAGTTACCGTCAAGGTGTATAAAATGGGGCTTTATGTAATACCGAAGATCTGCCCAATATTATATAGAATTGGCCCCAGGGCGGGTAGCAGAAAAT
>CAZBCD010000140.1:0-6330 GCA_964490205.1 uncultured Pelolinea sp.
CTTTCAGTATTTGTCGTTCCGAAATCAATCGGTTCATGTCCAGCGTCTTTAATAGCCTTGATTACTATATCTTTGATGATATATCCCGCATGATCACAACCCACAGCTACACGCATTATTTGCTCCCTTTTTCTGCCAATTTCTTCGCAGTTTTATATACGTTTTTTACAGTAAAACCATATTCTTCAAAAAGTTTATTTCCTGGAGCAGATGCCCCAAATGTTTCAATTGATAAAATACCGCCTTTTCCACCCACCCATTTTTCCCACCCCATACCAACCCCCGCCTCTACCGACAGTCTTGTAGGAATTGATGGATCAAAAACAGAATCAATATAAGCTTGCGGTTGTTTTTCAAATAGATCCCAACTTGGGAAAGACACTAACCGTACGCCATATCCATCTTCAGCCAATTTCTGCCCCGCATCAATGATCAACTGCACCTCCGATCCGCTAGCCATTAAAATGATGTCTGGGTTTTTATCACCTAACTCTGCGATCACGTATGCCCCTTTATGCAGTCCTTTCGCTGGAGCAAATTTTGAACGGTCAATTGTTGGAAGATTTTGACGGCTGAAAATAACCACTGTTGGTCCCGAACGCTTTTCAATAGCCGAAATCCAGGCTTCGCGTACTTCATTCGCATCACTCGGCCTAATAACGGATAAATTAGGAATTGCCCGCAAAGATACAAGATGTTCAATGGGCTGGTGAGTGGGTCCATCCTCCCCTAAACCAATGCTATCATGTGTATAAACCCAAATCGTTTGTAAATGAGAGAGAGCAGAGATACGCACTGCCGGCCGCATATAATCAGCAAACACTAAAAATGTCGCGCCATATGGCAGAATGCCGCCATGGTATGCCATTCCATTTACGATTGATCCCATCCCGTTTTCGCGTACACCAAAATGGATGTTTCTTCCGGAAGGGTTATCAGATTGGAAAGCTTCGCTTGATTTTAACCAAGTGTTATTGGATGGCGCTAAATCTGCTGAACCTCCAACTAGTTCAGGGACAGAATCTGCAATCGCATTCAATACTACGCCAGATGATTTTCTGCTCGCCATTCCCTTTTCATCAGTTTTAAAATCCTTTAAATTATCTTTCCAGTTTGCGGGAAGTTTCTCGGAAAATCTGCGTGTTAATTCATTCGCTAAATCTGAATTTTCTTTTTGGTATTTTCTAAATGTAGTTTGCCATTCAGACTCAGCCTTACCACCATCTATTTTAATCTCACGGAAATGGGATAGAACTTCATCTGGGACATAAAAATCAACATCCGTCGGCCAGTCCAGGTTTTGTTTAGCCTTTCTTAATTCATCCACTCCTGGAGGACCTCCATGCGCTGCTGCAGTACCCTGTTTAGTGGGTAGTCCATACCCTATCTGGGTTTTGCAAATGATTATGGATGGTCGCGAATCTACTTTTGCGTTATTGATTGCCCGATCAATTTCATCCACATTATTCCCATCTGTAACGTGCTCGACATGCCAGCCGTATGCTTCAAATCGATCTCCCCGATCTTCTGTAAACGTGATGTCAGTAGATCCTTCAATAGATATGCTATTATCATCATAGAAATAAATCAATTTACCAAGTTTGAGGTGGCCCGCTAGAGATGCGGCTTCTGATGTTACTCCTTCCATTAGATCTCCATCTGTGACAATTGCGTACGTAAAGTGATCAATTACTTTAAACTCAGGTTTGTTAAATTTCGCCGCCAGATGCACCTCAGCAATTGCCATTCCAACTCCATTAGCAAAACCCTGCCCCAGTGGTCCCGTTGTGGTTTCTATTCCTGGTGTGAGCCCAAATTCAGGATGGCCAGGAGTTTTACTCCCCCATTGACGAAAATTTTTCAATTCACTCAGAGGTAAATCATATCCCGAAAGATATAAAAGGGAATATAACAGCATTGATCCATGACCGCCTGACAAGATAAAGCGATCTCTATCCAACCAATTAGGATTTGACGGATTGATCTTTAAATGGCGCTTCCATATTGTGTATGCAATTGCTGCGGTTCCCATTGGAAGACCCGGGTGACCAGAATTTGCTGTTTGTACCCCATCTGCAGATAAAAAACGAATTGAATTAATTGCTTTGTTTTGTAAGTTTTTATTTATTGTCATAACCAACCTCTTATTTTATTACTAGAATATGGCAATTCTACCATGTGGGTAAAACAAGAAAATTGGAGTAAATTCATGTGGTTTTCATTTTCAATTTAGATAATCTCAGACTATTGGTCACAACGAACACACTACTGAATGCCATCGCTCCAGCGGCAAGCATGGGATTTAAAAATCCAGCAGCTGCAATCGGGATCAATATGATATTATAGATAAATGCCCAGAAAAGATTCTGTTTGATCGTCCGCAAAGTCATTTCTGATAAGATAAATGCTTTTCTTATACTATTTAGATCACCTCCCATTAACGTGACAGGAGCTGATGCAACAGCTACATCTGTACCAGTTCCCAAGGCAATTCCCAAATCTGCCTGTGCCAACGCAGGGGCATCATTGACCCCATCGCCAACCATCGCCACTATCAAACCGGATTCCTGCAACTTTATGATCACTTCCGCTTTTTCTCCTGGGAGAACTTCTGCAAACACCTCACTGATTCCAACGCGCTCCGCAATAACCTTTGCAGTATGCTGACTATCCCCGGTCAACATGATTATCTGTTTACCATCCGCATTCAATTTCTCGATTGCAGATAAGGAACCATCCTTAATTTGGTCAGCCACGCCAAGTATTGCATTAATTCTCTCGTAGATCGAAAAGTATATAGGTGTCTCAGCTTTATCTTCGATTGTTTTACGATGCTGCTCAATTTCATCATCTATTTGTATTTGATAATCTCTCATGAATCGCAAATTGCCCACTAACAATCTTTTATCACCATACAAAGCTTCTACACCTTTACCTGGAACGGCGTTGAATTTGTCTATTTCAACAAGTTCGATACCGCGATTTCCAGCTTCTGCAACGATTGCTTCACCCAAAGGATGTTCGCTGCCTTGTTCCACACTTGCAGCTAACCGTAAAACTTCCTCCTCATCATATTCTGGATCGACTAAAACTAATGATGTTAATTCGGGAAGCCCTTTCGTAATTGTTCCTGTTTTGTCGATAACAACCGTATCAATTTTTTCCGCACGTTCCAGCGCATCCGCTGAACGGAAAAGAATGCCCTCACTCGCAGCTTTTCCAGTCCCAACCATAATTGCCGTTGGTGTTGCCAAACCCATCGCGCATGGACAAGCAATAACGAGAACTGCAACCGCATTGATTAATGCCCTCGCAAAAATATCCGTGTTATTAATCGGATATATATTAGGAAATAAGAAATACCATGCCAGGAAAGTAACCAGTGCAAGAGCAAGGATAATCGGTACGAAAATTGAAGAAACCTGATCTGCTAATTTCTGAATTGGCGCTTTGCTGCCTTGTGCAGATTCAACCAGCTTTATTATCTGTGACAGTGTTGTTTCTTTTCCCACCCTGCTTGCTTCAATTTTCAAAATACCATTAGTATTTTGGGTACTTCCAATAACATTATCCCCAATTTGTTTTTCGGTCGGCAAGGATTCACCTGTAAGCATTGATTCATCCACTAATGACCGACCCTGAATAACAACACCATCAACCGGAATTTTCTCTCCGGGTCTTACTATCATTAGATCTCCAACAATGACATCTTCGGCTTTAATTTGTACTTCTGTATCCCCCCTTAATACATTCGCGATTTTTGGTTGAAGATTTAGCAATTTCTTGATTGCTTCACCAGTTCTTCCTTTCGCGTTCGCTTCAAGATATTTCCCCAATCGTATCAAGGTGATGATAACTGCCGCGGTTTCTAAATAAACATGCCCGTTTAATATCCCTAAAATAATAAGAAGCGAATAAAAATAGGCCACCGATGAGCCCATGGCAATTAGCACATCCATGTTAGCCGATCCATTCCTCAAGGATTTGTAAGCACCCACATAATATTGTGCACCAACATAAAATTGAACAGGGGTTGCAAGAACTAACATAACCCAGTTAAACGAAATCTGCTCGCCTTTTTGAGGAGGCAAGATACCAAAATCTCGGCTCATAGATAACATAAAAAGAGGTATCGTAAAAATTAACCCAATGACCAATAAATGTTTTTGTTTTCGAATTTCTTTCTTACGTGCCAATTCTTCCTGGTCTACAGCTTCTCCTCCCAGAACCAGGGCCTCAAATCCAATTTTCTTTAATAAGTTCCGAATATTCATTTGAGATAGGATTGTTGGAATATAACGAACAAGTATCTTGTCAGATGACAAATTTACATCAACATTGAGCACTCCCTCAATTTTTCCCAAATCTCGTCTTATCCTTTTGGCATCAGAAGAGTCCGGGCTGAGTTTCAGGATAAACTCACCCTCTGCCGCCGCAACATCATAACCTGCGCGTTTGATTTTCTCAATAATATCTCTTATTTTTACTTCTGCATTATTGAAACCAACAGCAGCTCGCTCTGAAGAAAGATTTACTGCAACATCTTCAACACCATCTAATTTTTTCAAATTACGCTCAATTGTCGCAACACAATTCGCGCATGTCATTCCCTTGATGGGAATTATGATTTGTTTTGTATCAGGCATAGGTTTTCACAACTCAGGTGGATAATTAATTTCTTTTAGGAGATCTCTGATTTTCTGTTCGCTGGCAGGTGGTTCAAAGGTCACAGTTATTTCCTTTTTATTAACATCTACCTGAACAGACTCGATTCCATTTATCTCGGATAGCTCCATCTTGATGGTATGTGCACAATGGTTGCAGTGAATAGCAGGTACTTTATACGATATGTTTTTCATTTCTTTTTCCTTTTCTGTATATTTAATTTATACCCTTTTTGAATGGCTTTTTATTAACAAATTATTTATTTCCCTTGACGAATGGATTCATAAATTAGTATTATGTATGTAGAGAAGGATAAAAATGGTTGACCTTAAGGGAAAAAAAGTAATTATCACTGGATCTGCTCGACGAATTGGTCGGGAATTAGCCTTGGCTTCTGCCAAAGCGGGAGCATTTGTAATTATTCACCACAATCAGTCGCAGAAAGAAGCGGAACTGACAGCAAACGATATCAGCAAACTCGGCGGAAAAGCCGAGATTATTCGCGCAGATTTTTCAGAACCACAGAAAGCAAAAGATATCTTTAACAATGTTTTTCAGGAAAATAAGAATATATTCGCACTGATCAACAATGCTGCTATCTTCAAACCCGTAAAATTTGCAAACACATCACTGGATGATTGGCGTATTCACATGGATATTAACCTAACTATGCCTTTTCTGCTCAGCCAATCATTCGCAAGTTCATTAGGAGCTCAGAAAGCCAGAATTATCAACATTCTTGATTGGAGAGCACTCCGTCCTGGATATGACCATTTCCCTTATACAATCTCAAAATCTGCTTTAGCAGCATTAACACAAACCTTAGCATTATCTCTGGCGCCTAATATCCAGGTAAATGGAATCGCGCTTGGAGCTATACTTCCGCCGGTAGATGAAACCGAAGAAAAGGGAATTATTTCGAAAGTTCCGGCTGGTCGGTGGGCAAATATTTCAGAATTATCAGATGCTTACCTGTTCCTTCTACAGGGACCTGAATATATAACTGGCGAAATCATCCATTTGGATGGTGGGCGGCATCTCGTTTAGAAAAGGAAAAATTGAATGGATAAAGTGCTTATTGAAGATCTGATGGTAAGGGGAATAATCGGAATTTCCGAGAAAGAACGCTCACAACCGCAAGATATTGTTGTGAACGCAACGCTTTATACTGACATTTCTAAAGGGAGTTCTTCTGATAATATTGAAGACTGCGTGAATTACCGTACTATAGCAAAAGCTATCATCTCCCACATTCAAAATGTGTCCCGCTATACGGTTGAAGCACTTGCTGTAGATATTGCTGATATTTGCTTAAAGACACAAAATGTACAAAAGGTGAAGATTAAGGTTGAAAAACCAGGTGCTGTCAGGTTTTCCAGATCAGTAGGTGTAGTAATAACAAGAACAAAAAGAACTGAAAATGAATGAAGCAATTATCCTAATCGGTTCAAATATTCACCCTAAACAAAATATAAAGGATTGTCTAGTTCTCTTGATTGATAGTGTAACTGTGGTAGCACGATCTCAAATTTGGAGAACGAAATCCTTTGGAAGTGAGGGCCCAGATTTTCTAAATCTAGCAATTAAAGCCAATACAGTCCTTAATGAAAGAGCTGGATTCAAGTCTCAAGTGCAACCGTGATTATTTAAGAATACCACAGGAGA
>CAZBCD010000141.1:0-6285 GCA_964490205.1 uncultured Pelolinea sp.
CCGCCTGTGGTATTCTTAAATAATCACTGTTGCACTTGATACTTGAATCCAAGATCTGTTGTAGGAAGGGTTTCTACCTGGATCGCCGCTTCTCCACCTGCCGGACAGTGGTATTCACAAATACCACATCCGATACACAATTCGCGCAGTACATATGGGCGTTTCAGGGTTATAACATCCCCCTGCGGATTGGTCACTTCCACTTCTTCCTGGCGGATCGCTTTTTCGGCCAGCGGACACATCTCTTCACAAACGCTGCAAATAGTGTTGTACGCCCATGGCAGGCATCGATCAGTGTTGATGCTTGTTAGCCCAATGGGAGTTTGCTGTTTTTCTCTAAGTGTGATTGGAGGGATCGCACCGGTCGGGCATACTTGTATACACGCCTCACAGGTATAACTGCAGTAACCTAATCGTGGTACCAGATGTGGTGTGAAAAAATTCTGCCATCCTCCCTCCAACAAACTAGGCTGCAGCCCCTGTGTGGGGCACACACGCACGCATTCACCGCACCGCATGCATACAGAAGTAAAATCTGTCAGCGTCGCTCCCGGCGGTCGGATCATCCGTTCCGGTTGGCGACGTTGGATGGTCTCGATACCAGCAAGTGATACACCCGCGGCAGTGCCCGCTATTGACAAGAGCACGTGCCTGCGTGTTGGGTTATACACCTGCCGCTTGGCGAGTTCCAAGAAGGGAGTATGGCCCGGGAAAGAAATCGCTTGAACCAGGCAATCTGCAGCGCAATCATAGCAGTAAATGCACTCTGATGGATCGCTGGCAAATTTACCCCCTCCCTCAATAGTACCTGTGGGACAGTTCTGCGCGCAAAGTCCACAGCTTGTGCATGCATCATTAACTTCTCTGCTAATTATTGAAGACCGGGAAAATAAACCCAGCATTCCTCCTAATGGGCATAGATACCTGCACCAGAAACGTTCTGTGATCCAATTCAACCCAACAATACCCGCAAAGAAAAGGAATATGGGCAGAGCAGCAATAAAAACGGATTCGATGCCCTGAAAAAGCGGCAGAATAATGTTGGTATTAAAAATATCTAAAGCAGGCCAGAGCAGGTCAAATTTATAAAAGAAACTCTCAACCCCAAGCACCATAAAGCGCAATCCCGGCCATATAGCAGTGGTCATTGTGCGCGTGAGGATCGAAATCGGATCTGTGATTACGAGAGATTGATTGCCCAGCACAGCGCCGAAAACCAGCACCACAAACAGCAGATATTTCACGGTTCGCCACTTTTCAGATACTTTTTTATTCAGGGAGGACTCACGGGGAGAGAACCAATCCAGCATCGTCCCCATTGGGCACAGCCATCCACACCACACACGGCCAAAAATAACTGCGGCCAGTAAATTAATGAGCGAATAAAGCAGACCTGCGATGAAAGCTCTTCCAGCTATCATCGCCGTTGCTGCGGTCAGTGGGTCAAGCCGATAATAAAGGTCACTTGCCAATGCCGATTGTCCTAAATAAACTGCCTGGATAAAAAGGAACATGAACAACGCAAATGAGATTATCTGAGTTCCTTTCCGCAATCTTTGAACCACTTTTGCGTTCAAATTGAGAGCTCCTCGACCTTGATAGAATTGAGATCCATAGTGCCTAATCCCATATTAGCCGCTGACTGGATATAACCAATATCTGCACCGATCTTACCAAAAAGTGTAGACGCATAGCTGTCCGCCGCAACAACGTCTGCGCTGGCAATGATGGTATTGGACATTTTCACATCATTCAGGTTCCCACCGGTGGGTCCATTGCGCATAAGAGTTCGAATGCCATCGATCACGGTGAGTGCTGGGCGGACTCGGCTTGTTAGATCAGCAATACGCTGGTCAATATTGGCATGAATTTGTCCGCGGTTGAGTATTGTCCCCATCAAATTTTTACATCCCAAAGTTAATCCTGTCGCACCATGATGTTTAGCAATCGGCACATTGATCACCACATCCGCATCCAGGATATCCTGGTAGAAGATCCATTCCTTTATATCTACTCCATCAGGAATCTCGTTCGGACGGAATTTATTGCTGTTCATCACTTCCATTTCACCACCGGCTTGAATAGCTACCTCTTCTATCCCGCTTCTTTGATATGCGCTTTGGGCAGTGCCGCCAAAAGGATTATCCATAACCCGCACTCGTTTTGCTCCGACACCCAAGCTTAAACTGATAAGCGCCGCGATGACCTCCGGATTGGTAGTCGCGCCATATTCAAAGGAATAGTAGTCCGTGCAGATATTCGGTTTAATAATCACATCCATACCTTTAGAAACATATTTTTCAATACCCCCAACTGCAGCAACAGCCCGCCTGGTCATTTCAGAAGGGTTTTCTCCACGGACAACGGATAGATACACATCTCCATATACTGGCTTTTCTGCATCGTCTGATATCCCCTCGGCTGCATCCTGGTTTTCTAAATCAGTAATTGGCGAGGTTATTTCTGAAAAGGGGGTGGGTAACGCTTTGTTTGGTTTTTGGGTGCATCCAGCAAGATACAAGCCGGCTCCTGTGAGACTTATTGTTTTGAGGAATTCCCTGCGATTAAAATGATCTTGTTCCGACATAAACAACTCCTGTCTACATCTGCTGCCAATAAGTCAAATTCCCCGCACATTTTTAAAATTGTAACATTTCAAAAAAAAATATATCAAGAGGTACTAAAAAACCAGTCGATATACGCGATAGCGTTTATAAATTTTCGCACCTATCCGTTCAGCCAACATCGGAGTACGGGGGTTATCCGCTGACGTTACCGAAAAGTCTACCCAATCGTAATCTATTGCAAGCAGGGCTTTTGCCATCTCAGAAAACAGCAGGATTGCAACACCGCTGCCCCAATATTCCGGAAGCACAAGCACACTCTTGACCGCCGCGCTCTTTGGATGTTTGCGTGTGTGCCGCCATACTGTTAGATAATCCCACGGATACCGAAGTCCATTCGCATGGATGAGTGCCTCGTTGAAATTCGGCAGCGCCGGGAAAAATCCGATCGGCTTGCCATCCAATTCAGCAAACAAGATCAAGTCTGGATCCGCAACCTGTACAAAGGAAGCCATTAGTTCATGCAGCGCTTCCCGCCGCCAGGGTACATGGCCATCGAGGTGCTGAAGTGAAGGGTTGATCAGCTCAAACACATGATCTATTTCCTCTTCCCAGCGGCTGAAATCCGCGTATCGCACAGTGAATTTCTTTCTCTTGCGAACGCGGTCCGCGAATATGTGCATCTTTTCCAAACCATCCACATCAGATCGCATGTCCCGTGCGTACGCAAGGTTATCTCCTCGGCCGGGTTTGAAGCCATAATCCTCAACAAATCCCTGATAATAATCCGTCGTATGTCCGCACAGAAGTACTGGCGGGCGGTCGCGCCCCTCAATGAGAATTCCGTATCCATCTTCATAGTCAAGATTGAACGGTCCGAATAAGCTGGTCAGCTTATGTTATATTGCCCATTTCACCGCGTGGTCAAATAACGCATTAGCAACCTGTTGGTCATTGACACATTCAAAGAAACCAAACACACACTCATTCTTATTGACTGATTGATTGGCTTTATAGTCAATAGCAGTGCAGATCGTCCCTACCAACTCGCCATTCTTCGAGGCAGTAAAGAATTCCGCGGTTCCCCGCTGAAAGAACACCCCTCGTTCAGGATCCACTGTTTTATATCTTTCAGTTAGAATAGGCGGTACCCATAATGGGTCTTTTTTATAAATTGCCCATGGAAAGGTCAGGAATTTACGGAGTTCCTTTCTTGATATCACTTGACGAATTTCAATTATCCCCGTTTTCATATTCTCTCCCGGCGTTCTTCTAATTCTTTCACGATATCGGCATATTGCTCCCTGTCCAGTGGGTACTTGACAGCAAAAACGATCGCGATCGTCAGTAAGACTGCCGGGATCGGACCCATCAGTATACGGATACCCAGCACCGCGCTGTTCGGTTGTTGGGCAGCATTGGGTACATAGTTGGTTACGTCCAGCATCACAGCTGTTAGTGGTATTGCCACAGATGAAGCGATCTTCTGCATTAAAGTGATCAAACTGTAAAAAACACCTTCATGACGTTCCCCAGTGTTGTATTCATCCCACTCGATCGCATCCGGGAGGATTGACCACGGCAGCACATGCGCAGCACCGACTCCAATCCCAGCCATCACGCATAGAATAACGATCACACTCAGAGAAACGGATGGATCAACTGAAATAAGTGCAAGTTGAACAACCGCCCAAAATGCGACACCGATCGCGTATGCGTATCTTTTTCCCAATTTTCGGGAAGCGTATTCCCATAATGGCAGAGAGAAAATTACAGTAACAAAGATTAACGCCATAATGAGCTCGCTTTGGTCTTCTAATTTGAGCACATATTTAATGAAAAATAGCAATATGGCCTGGATGATATCCATACATATCCATGTAAGAAGGTAAATGATCGCTCCGAATACAAATGGGCGATTTTTAAAAGCCGCTTTCAAGGCAGGTATCATTTTTGGTTTTTCCTGGGTGGCGAAGGACTGCCGTTCTTTCGTATTAAAAAATACCAACCATAACGGTAGCGCACTGATAGCACCAAACACGATCGCCATGGTCAATACCCTCGCAGCATTCTCAGGTGTGAAGGTGCCTACGATCATCAATGGCACAGTAAACGCGAGCAAACTCCCAAAAATAGAAAAGAACATACGGTAAGATGTGAGGGCAGTCCTTTCATCATAATCTTCGGTTAATTCCGGTGTCAAAGCAAAATAGGGCATATAGACGAAAGTAGCCGCAGCGTCAAAGACGACATATGCCACTGCGTAATATATGGTTAATACGATACTGCTGTTAAATGGTGGTATGTACCACATCATGATGAATGCTAATGCGAAAGGAATCGCGCCGAATAATAAGAATGGACGTCGGCGCCCCCATCGGGAGCGGGTGCGGTCTGAAAGGTGGCCAATTAGCGGGTCATTTATATAATCCCACGTTTTTCCTATCAATATGGCAATCCCAGCCACTGCTGGTTTGATCTGCACCACATCTGTAAGGAAAAACAAGAAATATGCGCCCAGGATCGTGGAAGTAAGGCTGAATCCCAAATCCCCCGCCCCATATATTATTTTGGAAGCACGGGAAAGCTTTATATTCATAAAATATGATCCTTTTTTAGTTTTAAGTAATCTGTTTTGATTGTATCAAAAAAGAAATTACCTGCAATTTTGAAGCCACTTTTGAAGCCTACCCTCTGATTTAATACGCGTAGTTGAGGTCTTTGGAAATTCGCCCTCCGAACCATTGCCTCATGTCCGATACCCTGCCCCCGATGGGGGCAGGCGTGTCTGGCTAACTGTTGCGAATAGGGCAAAAAATATAAACTCAGGGTTAATCGCTACCGTCCTGAAAGAAAGGAGATCGAAAAGGTGTATTAATATCATGGTACTTCTCATCGCTGTTGCGTTGGGATTGATAAGCGGATTGATGCGGGTGAAAATAACCAAGGGGCAGATGCAGATGGTCGATTTACGACATCTGTGGTTGGTATTTATTGCCTATATTCCGCAGTTTATCGCATTCTATTTCACGCCCACGCAAAAACTCATTCCTGACAGTTGGATTCCATTATTTCTGATCGGATCTCAAATTCTTCTATTGATCTTTGCTTGGATCAATCGAAAGGTTGAGGGATTCTGGTTATTGGGATTCGGATTGCTGTGTAATTTCACCGCAATTGCTCTAAATGGTGGATTTATGCCCATCACACCAGATGCCGCTCAGAAGCTGATTCCACCGGGCAGTAATTTAGTTCTGGAGTTAGGTGAAAGAGTCGGCCTGGGGAAAGACATCCTATTATTGAAAGAAGAAACTACTCTGTGGTTCCTGGGAGACGTGCTTACCCTCCCCACCTGGATAGGCTACCCACTTGCTTTCAGTATTGGTGATATATTTATCAGCATGGGGGCTTTCTGGCTGCTTTGGGAGCTTGGTCGCCCTCAAAAAAACTCTTTGGAGGCATCACCATGATACAAACACCCACATTAAATCATCAAAGAAGAATATTATCAGGAAAAAAAGAATACAGCCGAATCCTATCAGCAGCTGTTATCAACAGCCATTTCAGGCAGATGCTGCTCAATGATCCGGTCAAAGCCATCTCGAACGGCTACAGCGGTGAGCAATTTAATATCAACAGCGAAGAAAAAGTCCGTTTATCCGTTATCCGGTGTGAATCACCAGTAATAATGTCACCATAAATTCACCAGTAATAATGTCAC
>CAZBCD010000142.1:0-6278 GCA_964490205.1 uncultured Pelolinea sp.
CCATCATCATGCGCTATGCAGGATGGATGTGGCTGGCATATATAGCGGCATTAATGGTCCTTGACCTTTATGTTTTCAGGGTGGGTCCACGCCCCCGCCTTTCTTTTTATTACATTGCAAACAGTGCAGCAGCTGTGCTTTTTATCATCCTGGCGTATTGGAAATGGGGTTTCCGTAAACTGGGGAAGGTGATGATTGTTGGGCTGATCCTGCTAATTTCGGTACTGCCTATCGCGATGAATCATCTCATTGTGCCACGGATGCCCCCCGGACCAATGGCGAACGCTGAGGGGATGGCGCTGAGGCTGTTTCCTGTCCTTTTTATTGGTTTGGTGCTGACTGCATGGCAATATCGGTTTGCTGAAGCTGCACTCTACAGTATTGGAATTGCTTTTTTGGAGATGGTGATCGTGTTGGCACTGGTTAAAAACCACGTTCAAATACTGCAGCTTTTCGCGCTTATCAATATGGTAAGAACTGCCAGTTTTCTAGCGATTGGATTTTTCATTACGCGTTTGATGGATCTTATCCGTCAGCAGCAGCATGATTTGCGTTCGACGAATGCAAAGCTGACCCAATACACGCACGTCCTTGAGGAGCTTACGGTTAGCCGGGAACGTAACAGAATGGCGCGTGAACTGCATGATACGCTGGCGCATTCATTGACTGCCCTGTCAGTCCAACTGGAAACGGTGAAGGCGTATTGGACGGTTGATTCGAAAAAGGCACAACAGCTGCTAGATCGGTCACTGGAGATCACCCGTGAGGGAACGGAAGAGACCCGCCGAGCATTGAAATCACTGCGTGCCAGCCCATTGGAAGACCTGGGGTTGGGATTAGCGGTCAAACAGCTTGCGCTATCTGCAGCGGATCGGGTGGGATTGAAAACCGTTATGAGAATTCCCGATGAGATCAACCTGCTCTCAAACGATGAACAACAAGTGGTATACCGAATTGCGCAGGAAACAATTGAAAATGTGATCAAACATGCCAATGCATCGCAAATCACTATATCGATGGATGAAGATGATGATGAATTTAGAATGTCCATCAGCGATGATGGAATTGGATATAAGGAAGAAGGGAATAAGAGGGGTGGATTCGGTATTTTGGGCATACGGGAGCGTGCTAATCTGGTTGGTGGTGAATTAGAAATCCAATCGAAAAAAGGAGAGGGATGTACTGTGTCTTTCCGCCTGAATAGGAGTAATCATGAAGATACTCATATGTGATGACCAGGCATTGGTTCGTGAGGGGCTGGAGATGCTC
This sequence comes from uncultured Pelolinea sp., assembly GCA_964490205.1. Lineage (GTDB taxonomy): Bacteria > Chloroflexota > Anaerolineae > Anaerolineales > Anaerolineaceae > Pelolinea. Next base: position 1,270 of record CAZBCD010000142.1, read on the forward strand.
CTGAACCTGGATCCGGTTCTGGATGTGGTTGGCACCGCGGAAAATGGAAAGGAAGCGGTGGAGATGGCTGGAAAATTACAGCCGGATATTGTCCTGATGGATCTCAAAATGCCGGTGATGAATGGAATGGAAGCAACACGTGTGATCAGGGCTGCATATCCTGAAATGAAAGTCTTAGTCTTGACCACGTATGACCACGATGAGTGGTTGTTCGACGCGATCCGCGCCGGCGCTTCTGGATACCTGCTTAAGGATGCCCGGCGTGAGGATATCATCAACGCAGTCAAAGGGACCTTTGAAAGTAAGACATTTATTGATCCGAAAGTTGCCGGTAGAGTATTAAAGCAGGCAGCAGACCGACAGATTCACTCACCTTCAGAAATTACCTCCAAATTAACAAAGCGTGAGCTGGATGTTCTGCGGCTGGTCGCGAAGGGGCTTTCCAACACTGATATCGCGAGGAAACTTCACCTCTCGCAAGGTACGATCCGTAATCATGTGAGCGCCATCTTCACCAAACTTCAAGTCGACGATCGCACTCAAGCGGCAATCCTTGCAATACGCCATGGATTGGACAATTCGTAAACGTTTTTATTAGAACGTTGTAATTAATACAACTCTTATTGACTTCTTTATGGCGTCATGATAATATCAAAATGTCACTAATATATTTATTTCAGCACATTAACAATCTGCGAGAAAGGAATTTACATGAAAAGGACTGCACTTATTTTTCGTATCTTAGGACTCATTTTATTCGCAATTGCCGGCTATTATTTAGGAGATTTCCTCGCTGGAATTTTTGATAGTAATCTAAATCCTCTTGCTTACCCGATTGGTGGGATCATCATATCAGGAGCACTTGGATTTCTCATAATGCCGTACATCACCCTATATCCCATAGTGCGGGTCCGCGCTTACCTTACAAAGGTATCCGGACCGACACTCTTATCTGCCATGATTGGCCTGGTCATTGGTTTAATTATCGCTGCACTTGCTTCTATGACAATACGGTTTTTACCCGCTCCATTCAGCAGTATACTGCCGTTCGTTGCTGCAGTCCTTTTTGGGTATTTGGGTGTCGCGATCGCTGTTAACCGACAGGGAGAATTCCGTGATGTGGTTTCGTCTATTCGGCGGGGATCTAGAACATCCCGCGGTACCAGGAATGGAAAATGGGATAGGGATAAATCTATCTTGATAGATACAAGTGTGATCATTGATGGGCGCATTGTGGACATAGCTAAAACCGGTTTTTTACCGGGAAATTTAGTCATTCCGCGTTTTGTATTGAACGAGCTGCAATATATCGCAGATTCAGCCGAAAGCCTGCGCCGCAAGCGCGGCCGACGAGGACTGGAAGTTCTGGCTGAACTACAGAAAGACCGTGCAATAAAAACAACCATTGCTGACATAGATGTTGAGGGTGTGAGAGAAGTAGATGAAAAGTTAATCATGTTAGGCAAGCAGATGAACGCGCCTATTTTAACGAATGATTTCAACCTGAACAGAGTGGCAGAATTACAGGGTGTGAATGTATTGAATATCAACGAATTGGCTAACTCAGTAAAATCTATCCTTCTACCGGGGGAAGCCCTGGATGTACGGATCATCCAGGAAGGTAAAGAACCCGGGCAGGGGGTTGGCTATCTTGATGACGGTACAATGGTTGTTGTGGAAGACGGAAAAGACTTAATTGGCAAAGAGATTGAGGTTTCAGTTACCAAAGTACTTCAAACCGCGGCCGGAAGAATGATCTTTTCGAAGCCTGATGGAAAGATTAAAAATAATAAAAAACATAAGTAAAAAGTAAAAGGAGCAGCAGAATGGGATTGCGGGTTTATAACACACTCTCACGCAAGAAAGAAACCTTTAAAACGATTGAACCAAAAAAGGTGCGTATGTATGTGTGCGGTCCAACGGTGTATGATAAGGCACATGTGGGGCATGCTATGTCAGCACTTGTGTTTGATGTCATTCGCCGCTATTTGCAGTACCGCGGATATGATGTGCGCCACGTTATGAATTATACAGATGTGGACGACAAGATCATTCAACGTGCTAATTCCCTGAAAGTTGACCCATTCAAACTTGCACAGACTTATATTGACCAATTTAATACTCATCTTTCTGATCTGAATATCCTTCCTGCAGCTCTTAACCCGCGCGCGACGACCGAGATGGAGCATATCATTGAAATGATTACTGGATTGATCGAAAAAGGTTATGCATACCCAGTAGAAGGGGATGTGTATTTTCGAGTTAAAAAACTTAAAGGGTACGGGAAATTATCGGGACGTAAATTGGAGGATATGCAGGCTGGTGCCCGTATCGGTGTTGATGAAAGAAAAGAGGCACCGATGGATTTTGCATTGTGGAAAGCGGCAAAGCCTGACGAACCTGCCTGGGAAAGCCCATGGGGGAAGGGGCGTCCTGGGTGGCATATCGAATGTTCCGCGATGAGTGCGAACCACCTGGGAGAACAGATCGATATTCATGGGGGTGGAAATGATCTTATATTTCCACACCATGAAAATGAGATTGCCCAATCTGAAGCACTGAGTGAAAAACAATTCTCCCGCTACTGGATCCATAACGGCATGCTGCAGTTAAGTGGGGAAAAGATGTCCAAATCAGTCGGGAATCTTATATCCATTGAGGAATTCCTTTCAAAGCATAAAGGGGACGTACTACGTATGATGGTATTGAATTCCGGTTACCGCAATCCGCTCACATTCAATGATGAGGTGATTGGGCAGGCTGAAAAAGCATTAGAACGTTTGGAATCAGGTTTAAAACCAGCATTGATGGAAGCCGCCGATTTGACTGATAAAGGGAAAAAGACCGTTACAGCACAGTTGGAAAAAACAAAAATTAGCTTTGAAGAAGCAATGAATGATGATTTTAACAGTGCTGGCGCCCTAGGTAACTTGTTTGATTTGGTGCGAGTTATCAATCAAGCCCGGGCTGATGGAGCTACAGATGAAGAATTGGAGGATGCCCAAAAGATGCTGCAGTCCTTGGCGGGTGTGTTGGGTTTGACGCTCGGCGCTCGTGAAGGTGTGCATCCCGCAGACGCTTTCATTGATATATTAATTGAGGTGCGCTCAGAGATCCGTGAAAATAAAATGTGGGCACTTTCAGATACTATCCGCGATAAATTAGCTGCTCTGGGGGTGCAGGTTGAAGATTCAAAATCCGGCAGCACCTGGACATGGAAATGAAGGAGTGGATCACTGGCAGGAATCCAGTGTATGAGTGCCTGCGTGCTGAACGCAGGGATTTTTTTAGATTACTTGTAAACCAAAGAACCAGCATTAAAGGAAGGATCGAGGATATTTTAGGGATTGCACGGAGAAAACGAATCAGCGTTGAAACCGTTGATAAGAATTACCTTTCCAACATTGCGGAGCATCATCAGGGGGTTGCCCTTGAAGCCAGCAAATATCCATACACAGATATTCATACGATCCTTAACCAGGTTGAGAAGACCGAAAAACCAATGTTCATTCTCGTGATTGACCAGATACAGGATGTGCAGAATTTAGGGACATTAATCCGCAGCGCGGAAATATTTGGTGTGCATGGAATGGTTATACCTGCACGGCGGGCAGCAGGAATAACGCCAGCTGTAGTGAATGCTTCTTCTGGCGCGAGTGAACATCTTCTGATTACACAAATGAATATCAGCCAGGCGATAGATGAACTTAAGGAGAAGGGCGCCTGGGTAGTTGGATTAGATATGGATGATTCCGCGGAATCTCTGGAGCAAATCAACCTGGATGGACCATTAGCTGTCGTTGTAGGCAGCGAAGGGCATGGTCTGCGGAGACTTGTAGGGGAGAAATGTGATCATATTGCTTATCTTCAGATGAGGGGGAAAGTCGCTTCGCTCAATGCCGCGGTAGCCGGCTCAATCGCGCTGTATAAAGCAGCAGTCGTCCGAAATAAAAACTCATAATCATTTAAGTGGCGGGAATTCGGGCATCGTTAATTAGGAAAATTTCTATTCATAAGGCTACAATTTATCCTTGCATGGAGAAACAATGAAAAGAGACCTCGTTGATGACATTAAATCTGGCATTAGAAAAAAAGCATTAATTTTTGGAACAAATGTCGGCGCTGAGATATTGAAAATTCCTCCTATAAGAATATACACGGAAATCAATGCGCAGGTGGATGCGATCCTTGCTTTTTATGAGCGCTTTAATGCTGATTTTTTAATAACTGCTATGGATTTGAGTGTGGAAGCGGAATGCTTTGGCAGTGAAATTGGTTTCTCGCAAAATGAAGCTCCCCAGGTCCGGAATCGATCCGTTGCTTCAATATCGGAAATAGAAGGATTGGACGTACCCACTATGGGTGTATGTCGAAGTAAGAACTTCTTAGAGGTCACCGATAAATTACTTTCATTGGACCTATCAAAACCTGTGATTGGCGGAATAATTGGCCCATTTTCTCTGGCCGGGAGGTTGTTTGGCGCGAAAGAAATGTTCCGATTGACCATAGATAATGAGTCCAGTGCTTTATCGCTGATTGAAAAATGCAACCAATTTATAAAGAATGTGGCAAAAGCGTATAAGGAAGTTGGATGTCATGGTATTGTTATGTCAGAACCTTCTGCCGGTTTGCTTTCTCCGAAAGCGCTAAATAAATTCCCATCAGTGTTTATCAAAGAACTTATTCGTAGTTTGGATTCCCCCGTGTTTCGTGTAATCTATCATAATTGCGGCGCAAGAGCTGTCCATTTGAATTCGATTTTTAAAACCGAAGCATCCATTTTCCATTTTGGAGAACCAATGGATATTCCCACCGCATTGCATAGTAATAATAATAAAAGAATAATTTCGGGCAACCTTGATCCGGTGAATGTGTTTTTGGCAGACAAAAAGGAAATTGTTTTCGAGAAGACGATTGACCTTTTCAATGCAACAGAAAATGACAGCAGTTTTTTAATTGCATCTAAGAAAGCGTCTGTCAAGGATTTTTATATAAATGAACTCCTTTGT
>CAZBCD010000143.1:0-6168 GCA_964490205.1 uncultured Pelolinea sp.
TCCGCGAAGGCGGCCTTACCGTTGGCGCTGGTAGAATCACTGAGCTTATTGAGTAAAGGACCGGAAATAACGGTACAGAGGTAAAGTTAGCATGGCTTCAAAAAAAGGTGTACGACCGGTTATTACTTTAGCTTGCGAGGAATGTAAAGAACGCAACTACACAACCGAAAAAAATCGGCGCAATGATCCTAGCCGTATAGAAATAAAGAAATACTGCTCCCGCTGCAAAAAACATACTCTGCACAAGGAGACGAAGTAATTTAGGAGATGGAAGTGCGGGTGTACATACTTTTTCAATCCATCCGCACAGCAAAATAGGCCAGTAGCTCAATTGGCAGAGCGCCTGTCTCCAAAACAGGAGGCTGTGGGTTCGATTCCTACCTGGCCTGCTTATGAAAGAATAGCGACGCCACAGAACCCGGCGTCGTTTTAAACATAATTAGGAGAAAAAATGCCTGATAAAAATAAGAAAACTGAGAAAAAAACCAACGCGATCACCAAATGGTGGCGTGAAACTGTTGGCGAGTTGCGCAAAGTAACCTGGCCAACACCTATGGAAGCCTGGAGGCTTACCAAGATTGTTATTGTAGTTATGATCACTATGAGTACAATTCTGGGTATTTTAGACTTTGCATTCACGCGATTGATTTCCTGGTTCCTATCCTAATAGTTTTATTCGGATGAAATTTATCCGACAGAGGTAAAAATGGTTAACGAAGAAGAATTAAATGAATTGGAAGAAAGTCAACCGCAAGAAGAATCTGCGGAACCTGTTCCCGTGGAAGCTGATTCTACTGATGCGCCTGAACCAATTGATGATTCAATAAGTTCTTCTTCTGCGAAAGAGATTCTTACTTCCGCACAAAAGAAATCTTCAGAAGAAGATGACGGTCGAGCTTGGTATGTCATCCACTGCTATTCTGGGTATGAGAAAAAAGTACGCCACAATCTTGAACAGCGTATCGAAACCATGGGTATGAAAAACATGATTTTTGATGTTGTTATTCCAACTCAGGAAGAGGTTGAAGTAAGAGATGGAAAGCGCCGCTCAATTGAACGGCATGTGTTTCCCGGATATGTACTGGTCAATTTAATCCTCACGGAGGAATCATGGTACGTTGTCAGGAATACACCTGGTGTTACTGGTTTTGTGGGTATGGGCAACGACCCGACACCTCTACGTAACGAAGAGGTTGCACAGATTTTAAAACGAATGGAAGCGGAAGCCCCACACGTCAAAGTATCATTCAAATCCGGTGAACGTGTCCGTATCATTGATGGACCATTCAATGATTTCAGAGGCACAGTATTAGAAATTGATATAGAACACGCGAAGGTTACCGTTATGGTAAACTTCTTCGGTCGAGAAACGCCTGTGGAATTAGATTACCTGCAGGTAGAAAGATCATGAACAACCTCCAGGTTTGGAGGATTGTGGGAGGGTGGCCCAATTCACCCGCTAAAACCACTATAGGAGTATATAAATGGCAAAGAAAGTAAAAGCAATAGTAAAACTGAACGTTCCAGCTGGAAAAGCGAATCCAGCACCTCCCATCGGCCCTGCATTGGCAGGCCACGGGATCAATATTATGCAGTTCTGTAAAGAATATAATGCCCGCACACAAAGTAAAATCGGCGATATTATTCCCGCAGAGATCACCGTCTTTCAGGATAGTTCATTTACCTTCGTGCTAAAATCCCCACCCACTGCTGAATTGTTAAAGAAAGCAGCTGGTGTTGAAAAGGGATCGGACATGCCTAACCGTAATAAGGTTGGTACAGTCACACGTAATCAGCTTCGCGAAATAGCTGAAGTAAAAATGAAAGACATGAATGCTATCGATATTGAAGGCGCAATGCGCCAGATCGAGGGCACTGCCCGGAATATGGGCATAGAAGTAGAATAATAACCACTTCGTGGGAGGGTATTTGCTACCCGCCACTACCACAAAGGAGTAGTAATGGGAAAACACGGAAAAAAATATATTGAAGCAAAAGCAAAAGTTGACCAGGAAAAATTATACGCACCCAAAGAAGCGCTTAAACTGGTAAAAGAAACATCATTTACAAATTTTGACGCAACTATTGAAGTACATATGCGCATGGGCCTGGACCCACGTCAGGCAGATCAGCAGCTCAGAGATGTTGTTGTTCTTCCAAATGGTTTAGGAAAAACTGTCAAAGTATTAGTCTTCGCGCAAGGAGAAGGTGCTGCTGCCGCAAAGGAAGCTGGAGCTGACCACGTTGCGGATGATGATGAATGGATCAAGAAGGTACAAGATGGTTTCACCGACTTTGATGTGGCGATTTCTACACCAGACATGATGGGGAAAGCCGGGAAACTTGGCCGTGTGTTGGGCCCGCGCGGTCTTATGCCCAATCCCAAAGCCGGTACAGTCGTTCCCGCAAAAGATCTTCCGCGCGCGATCAAGGAAGCCAAAGCGGGCCGAGTGGAATTCCGTCTGGATAAAACAGCGAATATCCATGTTCCAATTGGAAAAGCGTCCTTTTCTGCCAAAAAATTAGAAGAAAACCTGGCAACTTTAATGTCGGCGATCAAGAAAGCTCGCCCGCCAGCCGCGAAAGGTAGCTACGTAAAGAAAGTAACCCTTACTTCCACAATGGGTCCTGGTATAAAAATTGATCCATTCCAGGCCTTATCTATGGAGATATCATAATAAACATGATATAATTCGCACGAAATTTTCACCAAAGACTGCCGGTGCTTAATAGGCTTAATATCCCGCTCAGGTGGAGACAGTTGAAATACTATACAAAGTAAACCGATAGTCTTTGCTTGAACAGAAAATGGCAAAGACTATTTTTTAATGAAAGGAGGTGACCCAATTGGCGTTTACTAAACAAGAAAAAAAAGAACTGATTGCCGGTTATGAAAAATGGCTGAAAGATAGTAAAGCAGCCTATGTGATGTCCTATCACAGGATGTCTGTAAAAGACATTCAAGAACTTCGCACGGAAGCCCGAGAGATCGGCGGCGAGTTGCATGTTGTCAAGAACACGTTAATGAATCTCGCTTTGGATAACGTTAGCTTTGAGAACAAAGGTTTATTTTTTGATGAAGCTTTAATTGTTGCGTTTGCATTTGAAGACGCACCATCCTTAGCAAAGATCATCAACAAAGCCAGTTCAACAGATATCTTCGCGATTAAAGGCGGTTTCATGGACGGTGCGCCTATCGAGGTAGATCAGATCAAAGCCCTCGCTAAATTACCACCAATGCCGCAAATGCGTGCTCAACTGCTCATGCTCATTCAAACACCAGCAACACAATTGGTCCGCACAATCACCGAACCTGCCCGGCAGGTTGCGGCTGTGGTCAAAGCTTATTCAGAGAAAATCCCAGCTCCTGCTGCTGGCTAATTCTTAATTCATAAAATAAAAAGGAGATTATTAAAAATGGCAGACATTAAAAAATTAGCTGAAGAACTCAGTAAACTTACAGTTTTAGAAGCATCCGAATTAGTTAAAACTTTAGAAGAAGAATGGGGCGTTTCCGCTGCTGCGCCTGTTGCCGTTGCGGCTGCAGCCCCGGGTGCCGCTGCTGAAGCGGTTGAGGAAAAAACAGAATTCGACGTTATCCTAAAAGAAACTGGCCCGAAGAAGATCGACGTTATCAAGGCCCTCCGCCAGCTAACCAGCCTTGGATTGGTTGACGCGAAGACTATGGCAGAAACTGCTGGTGCCAAAGTGCTCACGCAGGTAGGAAAAGAAGCTGCAAACGACGCTAAAGAAAAACTCGAAGGAGCCGGCGCAGTCGTTGAACTTGCCTAATTCATTTCTGATCTAATAAAAACCGCTGAAAACAATATCAGCGGTTTTTTTATTCTCCGACAGCCCAAATCTGTATCCCTCCAGATTTTCCCATTATGAGTATGGTTTTTCCATCCGGGTTGAAAACCATATCGGCGATCTCTTCCTCTGCTCCTCGAAATATGTGAATAACTGCTTCCTCATCAGGATCGATTAGATATACATTGCCGTAAATATCAGAGGCAGCCCATAATTCTTCTTTACCGCTAGCCGAAATAGATGAGATTTCTTTTTTATATAACTCATCAACATCATACCGTCTAATTACTTTACCGAGACTCGTGTCGATCCTTTCAAAATATATATTCTCGGATTCAGCAAGGCTTTGAACCATGTAAATCAATTCACTCCCCCCGGAAAGAAAAGCTGGTTTTATAGGGAGAGAAATCGCCCGATAGGTCCTCATCCTTTTAAGCGTTTCGGTATCATCGTTGAACAGGTATAATGATTTCTCTTCTTTATTTATAAAGGCAGCTGTATCATTCTTTCGCGAATATTGAAGCCCTTCCAGATCGATCTGTTCATGAAATATCTCGTTATTTGGAAAATCCATGATCACACAGGTCTCCACCCTTAAATTCCGATCCAAGCAATAAAATCCTGTTCCAGTTTCCCATACATAATCCAACAGTCTGATCTGCCAGGAATCACCGGGATCACCAGTGGGATTTTTTATCTCAGCTATTAGTGTGTCCTTCTTTGAAGTTGAATCAATTATGGAAAACCCATCCTCCTTTTTGTCAAGTGTTACAGTAATACCATTCTGAATGGATAATGCAACACCACATTCAATTGCGAAATCATCCGTGTTAATTTGGCAGCTGCCAGAATATAAGGGGTTCTGTTGATTTCGATAATCGGCAACTTGAGGAGTGAACGAAATCATATTCTCGTCAATAACTTGAAATCCTGTAAACAAATTTGTATTCGTCCACCAAGTGGAATTGCCATCCATAAGAGTAATGTCATATCCTATGATTTCACCATCGTCCCTTACCAATAATCCATCCAAATTACGCGTAATTGCTGAATTTTCATCGATCATCCGGCCAGAAAAAAGATCATAAACTACCAGATGAGTACTGATCGATTCACGCTTATACATCAGCGGTTCATCTCCTAACAAAACAGCCATTTTACTGCCATCAGGAGAAAATTCCAATGGGCATGGATTTTCCCATCCACACCCATTAACTTCTATTGTCTCCAATCTAGTCCCATTTTCCTTGCTGAAAACAGAGATGGAATCATTTTCTATTACACCAAACTGCAGTTCCCCCTTATCAAAGGCGCTGGAAACCACCTTTGAAGAGGAATCCAGTTCCCGCCAATTCTCCGTTGACCAGAAGCGGAATGCGGTATGAAAATCATCGCTGCTATTATTAAACCGCGATGGATCAAAGGTCTGCAGCACTTTACCATCCGAAGAGAAGCCCAGCCCTGGAAAAGCATAGAATTGACCATTCGGGGATTCGCTTTTCCCATCCCAATCAAAAACAGTTATATTCTTTAAAATATCTACCACGCGGAAATAACTTTTTACCTCGGTTGCAGAGAACCGCATTCCGCTTTCAGCCAGGAGCATCCCATTTGGAGATAAAGCCATTTGAGGTATATCCATACCGCATACAGAGGTATCCAGTGTGTGATTATTTATATAAGCTGCTTCATACACAAGGCCACCACCTACCTGCCAAACCTGGACCGCCTTATTTGTTGCGACTGCTAAAAAAGCGCCATCGTAATTAAGTTGAAAATACCTGTCCATCCCAAAATTACACGTAGGAAATGTTGCATCCACCTGCATTAGGACACGGTCAGAATCCATGTCAATTATCCTAACCCCGGAAAGGTCACCAACTGCCGCTATATCTCCACTGGAAGCGATGTGAACGATCTTGGGGAAAAATGGGTAGATTTTTTCTTGAAGTACCAAATTAGATGCATTTTCAATTGAAATTACAGGCAATTCTCGTCTTCTTTGTTGATCTTCAATGGAGTTCGTTTCTGGTGTCGATGAAATGATCTTTTTTGGAAGAGGGGTTTTTTCAGTAATAATAGCATCCCTTGTACTGCTCTTAGTGGTTGCTTCCGCTGTATTTTCAGTTAACCCTGTACACGAATTGGAATACATAACTATCAGCACAAGAATTATTAAGTAAAAATGTTTTCTTGATCTCTTAAGTAAATTTTCCATAAATGAATATCACGATTATATCCAAATTGGTGATTTAAGATAGTAATTTACTCTTTCTCAAATTAGCTTTTGACTAATCGGGACATTGTATCTTGAATTCAACTAGCAAGTGCAACTTTGAAAGCGTAAGAGAGGTAAGC
>CAZBCD010000144.1:0-2303 GCA_964490205.1 uncultured Pelolinea sp.
ACCTGTTTTCTTCTTCACGATAGCACCTCCTTTACCAATTTTTTGTATGCCAGTGCACCATGGCTTCTGCGTGCATAATCGAAAATGTGTGTATGATTGGAGTGGGCTTCTTCCAGGCTCACATTTTTAGGAATGACTGTTCTAAAAACAAGGTCTCCATAGTAATTGCGTAATTGTTTTTCCACATCTTTTGATATATTCGTTCGTTCAGAGAATGTGCATAAGACACCCAGGATACCTAAACCTTCGTTTAAGCGTGTTTGCTTGACCATCTGGATCGTTTCTTGAAGTTGCACCAATCCAGTCAGCGCAAAGAATCCGGTGGATACAGGGATTATCAGCTTTTCACTTACCGCAAGCGCATTGATGGTCAGTAATCCAAGCGATGGGGGAGTATCTACAATAATTTGATCGTATTGCTTGTTGATTGGTTCTAAGGCGCGTTTAAGTCGTTCGCTACGGTTATCCAACGCCTGGCTGAGCTCTAGATCAGTTCCGGATAGGCGGATATGCGATGGAGCAAGGGACAGGTTTTTAGTATGTGTATCCTGGATGATGTTCTCAAGAGGATAGAAGTTGAGCAATACGTTATGTAGTGAGCGCTGCATCGGTAAGTCATTATCATTTTGTAGGAACACTTTGGTTATATTCGCTTGCGGATCCAGATCAACCAGCAGCACTTTATATCCTTCGATGGCTAATCCAGCAGCAAGGTTAATAGCGGTTGTGCTTTTGCCGACACCCCCTTTTTGATTGGTGATTGAAATGATCATTTTTCGTTATTGCGTTTTAGGTACTCGGTTGTGATGATTCGCAGCAGCGCAGATAAGGAGATATTGCGTTCATGGGCGCTGGAGGACAAGGACTGTTTTAGAGAATATGGAGCAATAAACTTGACGATGGTTTGAATATCTTTATATTGACGATCTTTCTTGGCCATGTTTGGTACTTGTTTGGGACAAGTCTATCCATCTAAGCATATGGAATGAATCTTTGTCAATAGGTATTGACGGAACGATAAAGTTTTGTTATTTTGAGTTGATGCAGGAGGAATTTATTAGAAAAGCAAAGAAGTACATAAAACAGGGGAGCTTTATTGCAGTGGTGCTTTCAATTTTAATTACACTATTTCTATACTATTTATATAGGTATTCGTTCATTTGCTATAATCCGAGGTTTTGTGGTGAATAGACAATACACAAATCGCTTTTTTTCGTAATTAATCTAAGGGTAACAAGCAACCATATCAAGTAGCAGAAATACTCGAATAGAATTCTCTTCGCTATCATAATTCCACGAAAGCCCATGAGCCAATGCATGTCTTTGAAGAGTTTGATTCTCTTCCAAATTATTTTGAGACAACCAATCTTGATAATCTATATTTCGGAAATCAATAAATGAGTAGATGGGAGAAGATAGACTTAGAAAATTATCTATTGATGATTTTTGAAAATATTCAAATGTTTTATTTTGGCTAAAGAAATCTCTGAATTTATTTAGCAGATTATTATTTTTAGGTTTTTTTAAACCAAATTTCTCTAAAGTTATCCCTTCAAATTGGATTAATAGCGATGGGATTGATAATGTATATTTTTGGTTTATGTGAGCAGCAAGTGCATCATATATGATTTTTTGACGTTTATTAAAAGAAGCATCTTCCATCCATATTTTGACAAGCTGATACAAATTCATACATTCATGAACACGAAAATATCTACAAACACCTTCTCTTATATCTGTAATACTATTCTTTCCAGAAGAAATCAATCCATGTAAGTATCCATGAAAATCCATTCTCATATTTGGTGAAATCCAAAAACCAGATTTTATTAATGGATCATAAATTATTGAATCAATCTGTTTTGCTGAATCTGCAAGGTGTTGAAACCATTGCTCGATATCTAGTTTTTTAGATGGATTTTTAGATGCCCAAAGATATAAGTTGTAACAGGATTGAAAAGAATTGAAAAGAATCTCTTTTGCAGGTAAATCAGGATCAAAAAGTGAAAATTCTTCACTAATTCCTAAAATTCCACCAAAAATATTTACCAATGACTTTACTTCATTTTCTGAAAAATTATTAATTTCCTCTTCAGAAAAATGTGGGTCTGTAACTAAAGTTTTTACTAATATGGTGAAAAATGATTCCGTTGTTAAACAATCTGAAGCAGAAAATATCCTGTTTGATAGATCAGAATTTTCTTCTGGTTCCAAGTGGTTTTTTACAATAATTTTCCCCAAACCATTTATACCTGAGTTCCCTGCTCGTTTCCCCCTTCATAAATAACCATCTTTTGTGTTTT
>CAZBCD010000144.1:2403-6112 GCA_964490205.1 uncultured Pelolinea sp.
TGCCACCTTTTTTGCCCCGTTTTCTGTCGGATGAGGTTTTTAAACCCTACGGGTTAGCTGGTGTTGTTCACACTGTTATTTCCTTACGGCTTACCACACGATATATGATGAACGTGACACCAGCTATGATTGTCCATATTACTTCAAGCACAACTGCAGTTCGATTCAACGGGGCCGAGGTTACTATTGTTTCCCCGCCCACCATAAACGTTCCCAAGATCAAAAATATCACTATCGAACCAAAGGCTAGAAAATCCATCAGTGGTACGGGGGAAAATATCGGTGTTTCATCTCGCGGGCTCTTCAAACTGTAAACCAAGATAGTTAGCAGTACAACTTCGAAGATCAGGAGTGACAAGTAACCTGTCAATTGTGCCCGCGGTGTGACTGGATTTTGCCACGCCACCACCACAATCGTAATCTGATACAAGATACAAACCACCCAACCGAGGGTGCCCATTTTGGGATGATCCCAATCTCGGGGCTGCAAACGATTCGCCAGGTATAAAGTTACATTGCTTTGTACAATGCCCCATGCAAACCCGCTAATAATGATCAGGCTGCCAATATTTATCCCGGCCAGGGTGATGCCAAAGATGTTGTTGGGATTATAGAGATTGCCTGTAACGAATGCTTCCACTAATGTCCCCCAGGATACAGCAACTAGAAACACCTGGAAATTCGTTAGTTTGTGCCTGACCATCAAGTCTTCAAGCATGGCAAAAAACGAAAGGTATATGCCAAAAATGAACACAAAAAATGTCGGATTTTGGGTTAGCTCATTAAGCCCACGCCCGGAATATTCAAATAGCATATTGAATAGAGCGCAATATAAAACAATCGTAAAGCGATTTGAAATTATAGTCATAGTATCACCTCATATAATTGTTTGTTAGAGTGAGCCAGCTAACGATGGCGTTACCTGCGTGTGGGCGGGCGTGGACTCTGTTTGGGAGCAGGAAAAAACCGAAGCCAGAAAAATGTTTGAAAATGCCGCAGAATCCCACACGTCAGGTGCACGCTTTGTTCGGAGGCTTTTATATCTCCCGATGCTATTGTTTTTTAGGGTGCAGAAACAAAGACCCATGTGCCACAGCCGTTAAGCTCAACCTGAAATGTGCTGGGTGAAATAAAAGTCGTTCCGCCTGACATACCAAAATGGTTATCAATAATGTCTCCCGTTTTAGTTGTTGTTGACCAATAACAACCATCGCCGCTTCCTGTTGAGCGCCATACACCAGGCGCAATATCAACATTGACCAAATAAAAACCATCTCCTTTATCAGCACGTAATTGAGCAGTTAGTTTAGCCTGAGCAGTCTGTGAGGCATTGGGCGTCATCGTTGGCGTACTTGTGTTTGTATGGGTTGAGGTAATTGTTGGCGTGTAAAGAGGCGTGGGGGTGTATGTAGTTGTAACTATCACTACTCGAGTCACTTCAATTGCAATGGTGGGTGGTGGTGTGTAGGTAGGAAAGGCAGTTTGAGATGGAACGGACGTCCAAGCTGCCTGTGTTTGCTTAATAGCGTTCTGAATTTGAGATGCAGATGGAGCGCATGATGTTAGAAGCAAGATACCAACGCAGACTATTGAGATGAGAAGATTCTTTTTCATGATTTCTCCTTATTTCTCGAACTCCAAACCGCCCGTGGATTGGAGATATGCCCAATGGCTGTAAGGCAATCTCAAAATGATGCGGTCAGTTAAATCAGATGCGGCATTCAACGCTGCCATTCTACAAAGAAGGGAAACTCCGCCTTCCATTTTGAGGCATAAACCATCAGGTGATGAGAAAAAAGACATTTCTGGATTGCGTGAATGGTAAATGATGGTAACGCCTTCGGGAATTGCGCCAATGGGTTGTATGGTAAATACTCCAGGGCGTATTAATATCCACGCAAGAACAATAACCGCAATAATGGCTATCGCAATATAAATCCCCTTGCGTGACTTGGGCGATTTGAACTCAACCGTTGGCTCAACTACTGTTTCATTTGTCATGCTTTATCCCTTTCTTGTTTATGATTGTGACGTTGCCGCCGAACGGTTGCGTTCAGGGGCGCTGCTTGTCGGCGTCCCCTGGAACGCGTTGTTAGGCCTGTTTCATTCTTATATAGCATTACCAGATAGCCTCTATGTTATGTAATTCAAGCTTGGCTAATGTTACTTTTCCTCCGTTTGCAGTTAAGCTTAAGCTGTCGTCCTTCGGGTCGAATCCGACTTGATGGCTAAAGGAAAACACTCCCTCGTCAGAGAACATCTCGATCGATGACCAATCAACAAGTATCCGCAATTTGAGGACATTGTTCGAGTCAGGCAGCAAGAGAGGAGGCGTCTTATCTCCAAAGTTCTTCTTTTCAATACCTTTGTAAACAAGTATCTGTTTGGCAATGTTGTAGCAGTAGCTGATACCAGCTATTCGAAGTACAATCTCTTCTGCTGTTGCGTCATTCAAGTCGAAGGTTAGTGTCATATCGAAGTTTTTTGTCCGGACATCCTTGAATATATTATCCGAACCTATTTCTCGGTTGACGATTTGTACCAATGGACCGGTATATAGTTTCTCAATCGTTGCGATCGGGGTTCGTGTGACTCGCATCTTGCCTTTGCGGGTTACCAGTCCCAGTTCGACAGGAAAGGTTGCGTTTCGCTCCCAGGGCTCTTCGCCAACACCACCATTCCATGCGTCCATCCATGCGATTTGGATGTATTTCTTTTCGGGCAATGTGTAGGGGTAAAAGCACTGACCGGCATAGAAATCAGGTCCGACATCCATGAAAAGGTCTTCTTCGGATCTATTCTCATCGATAAAGCCGTCTTCGTCGAAGTGGCCAACAAGATATCTGCCAGAAGCATCATAGATAACCCATTTCATATTGTTTGGGTCACCGTTGAGTGGAAGATTAACTAGGTCGGGACATTCGTAGCCAAACTGAATATTGCTCAGTTTTGTCCAGTTGATAAGATCTTTCGATCCGTAAAAGGTAGTGCCATTTTCATAAATGGCCATGATCCACTTCTGGGTTGGTTCATACCAAATGATGCAAGGGTCTCTGGGATCAGCATCCGAAGTGGGGTTGGCGACGGGATTTTGCATGTAGTTATGCCAGGTGTTTCCCTTGTCATTGCTCCAGGCGATGCAGGTTCCTACCTTAGTCCCTGTGTAGAGTGTAACCAGAGCTGGTCTGGATGATCCGGTGATCCCGATTGCCGTTGATCCACTCACCACGATCCCGCTTCCTGAGTAAACTTGATCTCCTGAGACGTTTTGCTGGGCGCCGGCTTTGCGGGCATGCGTGCTTTTGCCAACCAGAGCAAGCCCGTGATCGTTCCAATGCAGAAGGTCGGTGCTAGTGGCATACGCGCCATCTCGTTTCCTTGTGCCCCACTGGTAAATCATGTGGTACTCGCCATCAAGATACCACAAAGCGTTAATATCATTCATCCATCCGTTTTGGGGTGAAAAATGAAACTGGGGGCGATAGGGTTCCTGATAATTTGTGGGCTGGTAGTGCCCTGAGAATGGCGGCGCGCTTTCGGTCTCTGGATGGTAAGTCAATGATTCCATAATATCATTCTCCTATTGGCCTAACGTGGGCGTAAGGTGCTCGCCGACTTTGTGAACGCAACTCAATTTTACCAGAACCTAAACATGAGAAAATCGCGCCGAATCCCCAGAGCCGAAGGCGGGTCAGCTTAACGCGGGGTT
>CAZBCD010000145.1:0-6076 GCA_964490205.1 uncultured Pelolinea sp.
GCAGCTTACCTCTCTAACACTTGCAAAGTTGCACTTACTAGTTGAATTCAAGAGATATAAAGATTGCTATAATTCAATTTATGAATAATGATGAGGAGTTAAAAGCGTACTTTGCTTTAAAGGACAAGATCAATTTCCATAACTACCGTTATCATGTTCTAGATAGCCCTGTGATCAGCGATTATGAATTTGACCAACTCTTGAAAGGTCTACGCTTAATTGAGGAAACATATCCCGAATGGATCGCTCCAGATTCACCTACACAGCGCAGTGGTGCCGCACCAGTTGAGCGTTTTGACAAAGTAACCCATCCTGGACGTATTCTCAGCCTTGCTAATGCATTCTCAGAAGATGACCTGAAAAGTTGGTTTAACCGAATAATTAAACTTGATGAACGCGTGCAGAACGCGCAATTTGTTTTGGAACCAAAGATAGACGGTCTGACTGTTGTTCTGCACTATCAAAATGGCATTTTTATGCAGGGTGCGACGCGCGGCAATGGGGAAATTGGAGAAGACATCACAAAAAATATTCGTACAATCCAATCGGTCCCTTTGAAAATTCCAGTAGAAGATATTTCTGTAAAAGTGCCAGAAACCTTAGTCATCCGCGCAGAAGCATTTATCACTGTGGAAGATTTCGCATTCTTGAATAAGCGATTTACCAGGCAAGGTCAAAAAACCTATCAAAACCCACGCAATACAGCGGCTGGATCACTGCGGTTAATAGACCCTGCTGTCGTTGCAGCACGTCCACTGCGCATCCTGGCTTACGCGGTTGTTGCTGGCAATCCGAAAAAAACCCAATGGGAAACACTTGAATACCTGAGAACTCTCGGATTCCCTGTATCTGAAATATCTAAGAAATGCGATAGTTATAATGAGATGCTTTCATGCACACGAGAGTGGGCTGCTTATCGCGATACGATTGGGTACGAAATTGATGGGGTAGTGATCAAGATTGATGGCCTGAGGATGGCTGAGGATTTGGGTTATGTTGGTAAGGACCCACGCGGAGCGATTGCTTTAAAATTTCCCGCAGAGGAAGTGACCACACAACTGTTGGATATTGGCGTGAAAGTTGGAAGGACTGGAATAATAACCCCTTATGCGATGTTGAAACCAATAGAAATCGGCGGTGTTGTTGTGAAAAAGGCAACTTTGCATAACTTCGATTTCATCGCGGATAAAGATATTCGCATTGGTGATCGAGTGCTTGTAAAACGGGCGGGTGAAGTGATCCCATACATCATTGGCCCCATTACTGATGTCAGAACTGGAGAGGAAAAAAGATTTACTCCGCCGACTTTTTGCCCTGTGTGCGGGATGCCTGTGGAAAGTTTACTGGAAGAGGTAGCATGGTACTGTGCGAATAATGCCTGCCCAGCTCAGATTATCAGAAACATAGAACACTTTGTATCTCGGGCTGGTATGGATATTGTCGGATTAGGCATAAAGATTGTTGAGCAGCTGGTGGAAGAGGGATTGATCAATGATGTCGCAGATTTATATGGGCTTAGAAAGGCTGATCTGCTTCATCTGGAAGGATTTGCAGAAAAGAGAGCAGAAAACATAATCTTGGCAATTCGTGATTCTAAGAATAGACCACTCACAAATCTTGTCACAGCGCTGGGTATCCACGGTATTGGGGAGGTCGCTGCTGAGGAATTAGCATCTCATTTCCGTAACCTGGAAGAATTATCTAAAGCAAAACGAGCTGATCTTGAGAAGATTGAAGGTTTTGGTCCTAACACTGCCGAATCGGTGGAACAATGGTTTTCTTCGCAAAAGAATATTGAAGTAATTGAGAAATTGCGTGCCTATGGTGTTTGGCCTATGAGCAGTATTCGAGAAGTTCCGCAGATAAGAACATTAGATGGTTTGAGAATTGTTGTTACCGGAACACTGACCGGTTTCACGCGTGATGGGATCAGGGATTATATTAAAGAATATGGCGGCAAAGTATCTGACAGTATCAGCAGAAAAACCGATTACCTCGTGTTGGGGGAGAACCCGGGATCAAAACTTGAAAAAGCGAGGAGTATAGGTGTGAAAATGATCAGTGAAAGCGAGTTAAAGAAGATAGCTGAGCCCGAAATATAATGGCTGAACTGCGATTAAAAATTAACCGCGAAAAGTCAGTGGTGCGAAAACATCCCTGGATTTTTTCAGGAGCTGTACAAGAAGTTGTTGGAAATCCTGGATTAGGCGAAACAGTAAAAGTGGTTTCAGCGGAGGGGGAAGGTTTAGGTTATGGTGCTTACAGCCCTCACTCATCAATCCGCGCACGCATGTGGAACTTTGATGTGCAACGAGAGATCGATGAGGTTTTCATTGCAAATAAGATGCGCATAGCCATAAGTTTAAGAAATTCCCAAAATCTTTTCAACTCTGATAATAACTCCTGTAGATTAATCAATGCCGAATCGGATGGTTTGCCCGGATTGATAGTAGATATGTATGCTAATTTTCTTGTCGTTCAGTTTTTAAGTGCAGGACCTGAACGGTTAAAAGATATGATTATCAGCAATCTTATTTCAATAACGGGGAAGGAGAATATTTATGAGCGCTCTGATGTGGAAGTTCGCAATTTGGAAGGACTTAAACCTCGAAAAGGGATGTTATCGGGGAAAGAACCTGAGGGACTGATAGAGATCATCGAAAATAAGAAGAGATTTCTTGTAGATGTAGTTAATGGCCAGAAAACGGGTTTTTATCTTGATCAGCGGGACAATCGCCAAGCAATAAAAAAATATGCAACCAACCGACAGATCTTAAATTGTTTTTCATACAGCGGCGCTTTTACGGTTTATGCATTAGAAAGTGGAGCTCGGTACGTAACATCCATCGAATCATCACAGGAAGCGATTGGTTTAGCAAAAAAGAACATAGTTATCAATGATTTACCTGAAGATAAAATATCATGGATAAACGGAGATGTGTTTAAGGAATTACGCCTTCTGAGAGATAAAGGATTATCATTTGATATGGTCATATTAGATCCACCGAAGTTTGCGCCAACCATCGCTCAAGTGCAATCAGCCTCGCGAGGATATAAAGATATCAATTTACTGGCATTTAAATTGCTAAACCCCGGCGGCATATTGGCAACATTCTCATGCTCTGGGGGAATCGATCGATTATTATTTCAAAAAATTATTGCAGGTGCAGCCCTTGACGCTAACGTTGATGCAAAGATTCTGGAACAATTGTCACAAGGTGCCGATCATCCGATCTCATTGAGTTTTCCCGAAGGGGCTTACCTGAAAGGTCTTCTCTGCCAGGTATCTATTAAATAAAAACGCGCCAAAAGGCGCGGAATATCTGGTGGAGATGGCGGGAATCGAACCCGCGTCCGAAAGATTAGAGCACCGAACTTCTACGAGCGTAGAAGGTCTTTCATTTCACCGCAGGTTGGTAAACCTTCAGACAAATCCTGCAGCCATCCGCTGGAGCCCTAAAGCTCTCTTTCGCATGGGGCACGGAAACACATGCGGCACTCCAACTTTGTGTCGCCTGTTCAACTACCGGTTGGAGAACGGAGCTGGCAGACGTGGCCTGCTAGAGGCCATGTGCTCTGATCAACTGCTTACGCAGCTAATGGAAGAGCAGCTAAGTTTGTGCGTTTGGCACGTAAATTGTGTACTGATTTTACGAGGTCGGTACCTCTCGGCTCGCCGTTCGGGATCAGCCTCTTCCGTCGAAGCCTATCATCCCCGGATATATATTTATTATACTGCAGGAATCTTAGAATCATATTAACCACACATTTATGCTTCAAAAAATGGCACACTTCGTGCAACATTCTCTTTGACTAATAATATTTAATATGGTGGAAGCATGATAACAGGTATTGACCTTTCAGAAACAAATGGTGAAGTTGAATGGAGTGCATTCGGATTTGGTGATGTGCAATTCGTTTTCATTAAAGCGACTGAAGCGATCGATAGCATCGATAGAGATTTTACGAGAAATATTGAACGGGCGAAAAAACTGGGTATAACAGTGGGAGTGTACCACTGGCTGCATCCACGCCTGCATGTTGGACAACAAGCAGAATTATTCATTAAAACTGTCAAAAGTTTTAAAGGATTACTACCACCAGTTGTTTGTTTGGAAACCCACCGCGCGAATATGGATGATACAGAAAAAAACATAAGATTATTTTTAGATGCTGTTGAACGATCATTAGGTGTAAAACCGATCATTTATACATCGGAAAAATATTGGAAAACATATCTGCCAAAAGCCGAATGGGGATGTGATTATCTCTTATGGTTAGACAATCCAGGCACAATCTGGCCGCAGCAGCTATGGCCATGGGCAGGTTGGACTTTCTGGCAGTATTCTTATCAGGCCAGGTTGCCTGGTATTCCCACGAATCTGGGTTTGAACTATTTCAATGGCTCTAAAGCGGAACTTCAGCAGATGGTGATCCAATGAAAATGGGTGAAGGTGGAAAATGATCCCGGGAATTGATGTTTCGCATTGGCAGCGGGAGATCGACTGGAGCGAGGTAAAGCGCAGCGGTGTGAAGTTTGCTTTCATCAAGGCGACGGAATTCCCTGACAAACGCACATCCCTCTTTGTCGACGAAGAAATGCGAAAGAATATCTCAGGCGCATCTGCTAATGGTATTTTCTGGAGCGCATATCATTTCTTCAGAACCCATATCGATCCGGTCATCCAGGCGAAGGTTTTCTGTGAAACTGTAGGTGATTTTAACAGTTTGCCGCCAGTTCTGGATCTTGAGGCTGCAGGTTCAAAAGGTGAGCGGCTGAATCATAAAGTGCGGCAGTTTTTGGATGAAGCAGAACGAATTACCAATAAACGGCCAATCATATATTCGAGCGGTGGTTTCTGGCGCAGTTACCTGGCCAACGAAAAAAGATCTCATACAGATTGGGCACGCGTATATCCCCTGTGGATTGCTCAGTATACAACCTTATGGCCGACCCCCTTATACCCATGGGCAGGTTGGGAATTCTGGCAGTATACTGATAAGGGTAAGATCCCTGGAGTGATCACCCATGTGGATCTAAACTGGTTTAATGGATCGGTGGAAGAACTTGAACGGAAATATGTAATTGGTGATAATTCCTACCCTGATACGGTCGAACCTGTCCCGGATCAAAATCAGGAAACACTGGAAGCAAATTCCGGGGCCAAGTATCGCCCTGTCGAACAAATGCAGAATATGTTCAGGGGAGATTTTCAGGAACCAACCAACCAGCGGCGAATTATTCAGGCACAGAATGAAATAATCGCCAGCAGAAATCAAAAACCTGTTTTGAAATCTGATAACCATCAAAGCGAAGAAGAATGGATCAGAGCATATTTTCTTCAAAAATCCTAAACGCACTAATTAGAAATTGCTAAATTATGAAACCTTGATTATTGAGGTTTATTAATAAATCTTTTATGCAATCCCTCAACTGTAAATGTTACCCTCTATCCATGAAGAGAAATGTGCTGTTGTATATTGTCAATATTCTATTATTCGTTTTTTCGATTATTGTGGTTATTTCAGGGGTGATAAAGTTCCCTGGCTTGCTTCCGTTATTAAATATTGATCCATTTTTACTGCCGCAGGCTGAAATAACTTTTTTACACGATTGGATAGGGATTGTGTTGACAGTTTTAACACTGGTGCATATTATTTTGAATTGGAAATGGATTCAGGCAATGTCTAAGAAGCTATTAAACCGGAGAATTGTTCAATTTGTTATCATTTTTTCAATTGTAGGAACCGCTGCAGGTATTGGCTATATTTCTCGTAATCAAAACGAAACTTCCATATCAATCAATCAAACAGAAACATCCTCCAATGAAATTGAAGAAGTTGATTTGAACAATCTGGAAAAGACCAAACCGATTGAAATGAACAGGATAACCATTGAAGGGCTTGGTACATTTGATTTTAATCCTGCGGACATAAGCGCTATCCGCGATGATGTATTTAACAAAGGTTTCTTTAGCATTTTTGATGTTCTTATTCATCTTGATGAGACTGGCCAGATCAATTGTCATTCACCAGTGAATATGTCACCCTAATCCACCAATGAAAATGTCACCCC
>CAZBCD010000146.1:0-6054 GCA_964490205.1 uncultured Pelolinea sp.
GCAGCTTACCTCTCTAACACTTGCAAAGTTGCACTTACTAGTTGAATTCAAGCTTCAAAAAATGTTTCTGGTAGGCCTTTTACATCGGTGTGAATGACAAACAAATCTCCCGCCATGGGCTGCACTTTCTTTTCTTCCGCATTCAGTCTTTCAGAGATAGTTGTGACATATAGGTCTGTCAAATCCTTTCCGCCAAACATACAGGAAGAGGGTTTCGCCACTGGTAATTGTATTTTCGTGATAACTCGTCCGTCAGGGCTATAGCGCATCACTGCCCAGCCATCATACACTGACAGCCAGATGCATCCTTCAACATCAACAGTCAGGCTATCCGGCACCCCAAATTTTTCTTCTAGCTGGATAAATGTGCGGCGATTGCTGATCGTCCCGCTATCTAGATCAAAGTCATACGTGTATATTGTATAGCGGTATGAATCCACAAAATACATTGTTTTATTATCTGGACTCCACCCAACGCCGTTAGATATCTTGATACCGGTTTCCATTTGTTTTACATCAAGGTCTGCATCCATCCGATATAACGAGCTGGTAGCTCCTTTAAATGTCATTGTGCCCGCCCAAAATCTTCCCCTTCGGTCCACTTTGCCATCGTTAAATCGTGCTTCTGTTTTTCCTTCCTCAGGATCGCTTATGAAGCGCAAGGTCTGTGATTTAGTGTCCCAAAAATAAAAACCATCTTCCGCGCATACCACCAAACCTCCTCCTTCCCGGAAAGCAATCACACATATTTTTTTTGGCAAATCAAAGGACTCATATATATGCTTCTCAGGAAAAAAACGCTGAATCTTTTTTCCGTCTATATCCACCCAGTAAATCGCTTGTTCTTCGCAGTGCCACAGTGCGCTTTTCCCTACTATATTTTGGGATGCGACAATTCGAATTGGTTCCATAAGACTATCCTCTTTCCATTCATTTTTAATAACTACCTAAGGTCTATATTCTTTTCCTCTATTAATTACTTCTGCTTTATATTGCGTGAGATTTACGACGAAACAATTCACAATCGAAAATCATGAAGAGATAATGGCTTACACTTCGCCATCTGTTGATCTTTCTAATTCTTCCGCGATTGGGAAGTGGTAAACACCTGGGCGAATGATCAAAGTTTTCTTGTACCATAATTGCATATTTTCCTTGCTGATAAAATCATTAATTGAAATTCACGGAAGGATGAAGTAATTATTATTTGGTTTTTGAAAAAGTTCAAATCGGTAATCGTCAAATCCCGAGAAGTAAATCGCGTAAGCCCCTTTATTTATCCCTGCAGTTACTTCGGCAGGCGGTCCCATAAATCTGACACCTGCTTTTTCTAAGGATGCGTGATCATTGAAAATATCATCTACCTGAAAACACAAATGCCCGCTCCCGAAATTATTGTGAGTTGTTAATGCATGCGGGCCAGACAGTGTTCGAAATTGCCAAAGTTCCAGAAAAACTTGGGTACCAGTAATATTTAGGAGGGTGGAATTAAGTTGAGTATCAAAGATTCCGCCCGGAAATTTTAAATAATTCCAATCTAATTTCTTGTCCTCAATTTTATTCAGGCCGAGCATTCCGCAAAGTAAATTGAGAGCGTTCCAGATATCGCTGACTGTCATTCCAATGTGATGGATTCGCTTGATCTCTGGATTTCCAAAACTGTTTTTCCGGGGTTCCAGAAACTCAAAAATGGTATCGTCCGGCCCATAAAAGAATACACCTCTGGAATCCGGCCAAAATCCATCAATTAGTGGGCGCGGTTCACTTAAGAATCTGACGCCCTGATTCTTCAAACCATAATACAGCATATCAAGATTGCTGACTTCATAACAGCGGTGTTGGGTACCAACAATACCAAAACCGCTGTGCGTTGGTTCCCCCTTTGGATGGATATATTCAATGACCTCCAGGGGAAAGATATCCCCTTTTTTTTGCACAAAACCGATCTTCAGGCTGGCTCCGGGAAAACCTGTTATTTTCGCCAGATATTCCTGATCGCTGAACTGGCTGCGGATTTCCTCAATTCCTAATTCTTCCTTGAAGAAATCTAATGCGGGCTCCAAGGTGCGGACCGTAAAACCAGAGTGCGTAAGGCCATTGATCATGATATTTACATGGCGGTCATGCCGCCATCCACATTTAAAATAATACCGGTGACCATTGAAGCTGCATCTGATGCAAGGAAAACAGCCGGCCCTACGATCTCATCCACTTCACCAAAACGATTCAGAGGGATGGCATCCAGAAAATATTTCGCTATTTCAGGTTTTTCAAGCAAGGGAAGGACTAGTGGTGTCTTGAACTGCACCGGGGCAATTGCGTTAACGCGGATATTGTACTTCGCCCATTCCACCGCAAGCAGCCGTGTCAAGGCGATCACGCCGCCCTTGCTGGCGCAGTAATTTGCATTTCCAGTTTTGATGCCCACTTGTCCGGCGATGGAAGCCATGTTGATAATACTGCCGCTTGCCTTTCGGGAGATAAGGTGCTTCCCAATCTCCTGGTCGAAGAGCCATACCCCCCGTAGATTAATCGCGATGACCCGATCCCACTGATTCATGGTCATATCTTCTGCCATCGCCCGATCACCAATGCCAGCGACTGCAGCGAGTATATCGATCTTTCCAAGTTCCTTAATCGTCTTTTCTACTGTACTCTTAACCTGTTCTTCTTTTGAGACATCGCATTTAATGCTTATCGATTTACGTTCCATACCACGAATCGCCTCAGATACTTCATCCGCGGTGGCAGGATTAATATCAACAACAGAAACATCCGCGCCAAATTGGGCAAATCCTTCTGCAATTGCTCCGCCCAGCCCCTGTCCACCGCCGGTCACAAGGGCGGTTTTGCCCTCTAAAGAAAATATATTTTTCAGGTCCTCAATGATCATAATAACCTCACTCTCTTATCCAGCAAAGTATGGTTCAGGTAAACCTTTTACATCAGTCTTGATCATAAAAAGATCGCCCGCCATCGGCTCTTTTGCTTTATCTTCTTCAGATAAACCTTCCGCGATAGATGTGACATAGAGTTCATCGAGATCTTTACCGCCAAACATGCAAGAGGATGGTTTTGAAACAGGCATCTTTATTTCTGCTGCAGCTTTGCCGGATAGATCGTATCGCATCACTTTCCAGGCCCCGTAGATTGCGCACCACACATAACCCTCACTATCCACCGTAAGCCCATCCGGGATTCCAAAACTTTTTTCCAGTTGAACAAACGGTCGGCGGTTGCTGATCATGCCTGTTGACAGGTCATAATCAAAAGCATTAATCACATATCGGATGGAATCCACAAAGTACATAGTGCTGTTATCCGGGCTCCACCCAACGCCATTGGCGATTGTGACTTCAGAAACCATCTTGCTTACATTAAGATCGGCGTCCATTCGATAGAGAGCACTGGTTGCGCCCTCAAAGGTCATAGTGCCTGCCCATAAACGTCCTTTTCGATCTACCTTTCCATCGTTAAATCTGGCTTCCTTTTTCCCTTTTTCTGGATGGGTAATGAAATCCATCTTCTGAGTCTCAGGATCCCAGAAATAGAACCCATCCTCTGTACCGAAAATCATGCCGCCCTTTTCACGGAAAGCCATAAGGCAAACTTTGACTGGTACATCAAACGAATCATATTTTCCGGTTACAGGATAGAAGCGTTGAATCTTTTTGCCATCTATATCAACCCAATAGATCGCCTGCTCCTTTATGTTCCATAATGGCCCTTCACCGATAATATTCTGACAGGGATACACATTTACTGGTTCCATTTTTTCCTCCTGTTATTTCAATTCGTTTTTATTTGGTGTTACAAGAATCTTTATCTGGTTTCGATCTTCTACGAGCCGATCAAAGCCATTACCCACGGCGTCTTCGATATACAATCGATCCGTTATCATAGGTTCAGGGTTTACTCGTCCATCGGCCAGGTACTGCACAGCCCATTTGAATTCACGGTCATGCTGGTGTGCAACAGACCCAATGATCTCTTTTTCATTGTACATAATATCCATCGCACTTAAAGGAACATCCTTGTCAATAACTGTCGTAATTACGATCCGTCCGTGCCGGCGGGCAAGCTCCACAGCTTGACGAATAGCGGGGATGTTCCCTCCGCAATCGAAGACAACATCAGAGCCACGTCCCTCAGTAAGGTCCATGAATTCTTCTAACCAGCCATCAACTTTGGAATTGAGAACATGATTGGCCCCCATCAACTTAGCCACTTCCGCGCGGTAACCACCGTGTGTAATGGAGATGACTTTGCTCGCACCCGCTACACGCGCTGCAGCAATTCCGAAAAGCCCAATTGCACCTGCGCCGACGACTGTCACTATGTCTCCCAGACTAACCCGCCCTTTACGTGTCGCGCGTACCATGACCGCTAAAGGTTCAGCTAGGGAAGCGATATCCAAGGGCATGTCATCGGGAATTTTAATGCAGTCATATGCAGGGATATTAAAATATTCAGCCATCCCACCATCATCATGCTGCCCAATTGATACCTGATTTACACAAGAAGCAAACTCCCCCCTTTTGCAAAATTCACAATGGCCGCAGTAACGTATACATTCTATAGCGACCCGATCACCCGGTTTCACGTTAGTGACATCAGGGGCAACATCAACCACTACTCCAGAATATTCATGTCCAATCACCAAAGGTGCCATTCGCCCTGATTCTGGATGGGGTTTGTCAGTAGGAATGATTGCTCCCTCTCGCAAATCCTCCAGATCTGTTCCACAAATTCCACACCATGCAGTGGCAATGCGCGCTTCACCTGCCCGGAGCGGCCGCGGTTCAGCCCAATCTGGTTCATAACGGAGATCCTCAATTCCATAGAACACAATTGCTTTCATTTTGTTTTCTCCTTATGTAAAGAAAAACTAATCTTCCATTATTTTTTTAACGGCAGCCAATATATCCTTTTCGGCAGGTATCACCTCAGCCTCAAGGATAGAATTATAAGGAATTGGTACATCTTCAGCGGCGACGCGCATGACAGGCGCATCCAGATCATAGAAACATGTATCCATGATCTTGGAAGATACCTCATTGCTAAAACCACCAGTTTTAGGACCTTCATTTACTACCACTACCCGATGTGTCTTAGCGATCGATGCTGCAATTGTCTCCATGTCGAGTGGTTTTATTGTACGTGGATCAATTATTTCAACATCGATACCATCGGAAGACAGCTTTTCCACAGCGCTTGAAGCAAAGCTGCACATGCGGCTGGTCGCGATAAGAGTTACATCTTTTCCTTCTTTACGCACTGCTGCTTTCCCGATCGGCACTAGATAATCATCCTCAGGTACATGTCCAGAATCGCTATATAACTGTTTATTCTCAATGACTATAACCGGATTATCGTTGCGGATAGCTGACTTCAGCAATCCCTTTGCATCATAGGGGGTGGAGGGCATAACAACTAATAGCCCTGGGACTACCGTCAGCCATGTTTCGAGGGATTGTGAGTGCTGAGCCGCATTACCTCGGCCTGCGCCAAAGGCGGTTCGTATTGTTAAGGGAACACGCACATGTCCACCGAACATATATTTAACTTTTGCTGCTTGATTAACAATTGAATCCATTGCCATACACATAAAGTCAATGTACATAATTTCTACAATAGGGCGCATGCCAGTTAAAGCTGCTCCAACCCCTGCGCCAACAATAGCTGATTCGGTCAGAGGTGTATCTTTTACCCGCCCTGGTCCGAATTCTTCGAAAAGACCCTTGGTTGCACCAAAAGCTCCACCATGTAAACCGACATCTTCTCCCATTATAAATACTCGGGGATCTTGTGCCATCTCTTCCGCAATCGCTTCTGCAACTGCTTCCCTATAAGTAATTGTTCTCTCTTTCATGACTGCCACTCCGTATAAACGTCTTCAAACATTGATTCAATAGGCGGCTGCGGGCTCGCTTCTGCGAAAGCAACTGCCTCGTTTACTTCCATCTGAATATCTGCTCTCTTCTTTTGATATTCTTCTTTTATCAGGATTCCCCGCTTGACCATAATTTCTTCGACGCGCATGATCGGGTCTTT
>CAZBCD010000147.1:0-5951 GCA_964490205.1 uncultured Pelolinea sp.
ATTTCCTGGTTGGATATGCGTCCTTTATCAAGTATCTCCCCCTTGGCATCCATCAGCACCATATAGGTGCGTTTGAGATGCAGGTCTATTCCAAGGTAGAATGGGTACATAAGCGTTCCTCCTTTGCTAACTTGTTGAATGGTTACTTCAAGTTTAGCAATTTGGCAGGGACGCTTTCATAGTATCACACGAAATACTGAAAACGAAGGAATTCTAAAAAATACCCCCAATATAAAGGGGGTTGCCAATTAGCAACCCCTACATATAGTCGGGGCGAGAGGATTCGAACCTCCGACCTCTTGCACCCCATGCAAGCGCGCTAAACCGGACTGCGCCACGCCCCGAAGACGGAGGTGATTATACCATCAAGTCGGAAAATCTAATCCTTTTCCCCCTGAGAAACACGACCATACGCGTAGAAAATTGGTACGAACCAGATGCCTTCTCCTTCAGAAGTGCTGGCTTCAGCGCGTGTTCTGAGCGCGTCCAGTTCTTCTCCCTTTACCATACCCGCCAGGTCACGTGTAAGCACGTGCCAATCATTCTCAAACGAATCATTACTATTGCCTGGTTCCCACTGAGCGGAGATGATGCCGACTCCGACCTTATTCAACCCGCACTCTTTGAACAGTGCCAGCAGGCGGCGGCCCATGCGCGTGTCAGCACCCTGAGTACGCAGAGCTTGCGTTTGCATTTCTCCTAAACGTTCTAATGCTTGAGGGAAATCAATACGCCCGCCATAATCTGGTTCTGCGAGAGCAAGCACCCAACCGCCGGGCGCGGTTACGCGCGCCATCTCACGCAGAGTTGTGAGCGGATCAGACACCCACATGAGGTAGAAGTGGCACAGGCAGTGATTAAAGAACGCGTCCTGGAAAGGCAGGCGCAGCCCGTCCGCGCAGGCAGATGAATGGGGGATTTTCGCTTGCAAAAGTGTGTTCAGGTCAAGATCGATGCCGGTTAGATTTCTATAACCGTCACTTTCTAGGACCTCAAACACAGCTCCGCTGCCGCAGCCAACTTCAAGAAGATAGTCGTTTGGCGAAATCCCAACCCTGCTGAAGATATATCTGCGCGTAGTTTCTGTCCAGCCGGCTTGCTGGCAGTAGCGTGCGTGCCAGAAGGAATGATCGCTGCTCACGGGCTGTCAGCGGTGTTTCCAGATCTTTTTCCAGGGGTCGGTCAGTATATTGCCAAGCACCTTGTTGATCCCCTGAGCTGGAAGTACATCTCCGTCCGGCTCAACGTACAGCCACGCTTTGCCAGCGCCCTCTGGTGCGGGCTCCGCGCCTGATTCAAGTTCTACCGCCACCGGGTGGAAGGCAGAATACGGTACGGGAAGGTCCCAAACCTGGCGCATGTGCAGCTCAGATGCTTTCTGGCTTGCGGAAGCGAGCGCGTCCGTTAAATTTGTGGATTCAGCGCTCAGGGAAATACTGATGACATCTTCTTTGGAGAGTTTCTCAAGCAGCGCAGGTACATCCTTCTCGTTGCCGCTATTTAGTGTGAGGTGAACGGTAACAGCAATGTCTTCAGGCATGAGGTTCTTGAGCGCTTTCCAGAAAACTTTATTATCCGCCTGGCAGAGGAGCATGATATGGTCCAATCCATTTTGGAGAAGGCGGTTCATATATTTTTTATCGCTGAATTTCAGCCCATCGGTCAACAGGCCGCACACAATACCAAGATCTTCCGCACTCTCAATCAAATCCGGGAGGTCATCACGCATGGTGGGCTCACCGCCGGTGAAGATAACATGGGGAATACCAGCTGCAAGGGCGCGGTTCAGAACTTGCTTCCATTCATCCGTACTCAGTTCTCGATCGACGCGTTCGGTGGGGGCAGCCTTTACGTCCATACCAGCTGAAACCTGATATGTGAGCGCGCAATCCAGCCGATAGGGTGCGGAGATGTTCTGTGAGTACGGTGCAACGCGGTCCATTTCCAGATAGGTAACTGGATCTAGATCTTCGGTGTGAATAAGCGTATCCACTTTCGTAAGGAAATCCTCCATATCGCGTTTTGCCTGTCCAACTGAAACATCATAGCGGGCGGCAATCAGCGGCGGGATATTTTCTTTATTCATGCCATCTATGGAATAATACACATATTCAACAGCGGTCTGGTTGAGATGCAGGACAGTGCTCGCATTAATAATGAGGATGCCGGTGCCGTCCGTTTCCACTCTCAGGTGAAGCTTGTAGGGCAAGTCTGCGTCCTGAGATGCCTGGTAGCTGTATACGCCGACGGGAATAGGCTCTACCTCGTTGAACAATCCATCAAAAAAGTTCTCGATTTTTGCAAACATATTTCCTCCTTAACTATCTTAAAACGGAAGCACGTTAACCGGCTGCGGCTGCATATCTGGATTGTTCTGGAGATGCAGAGGACAGCCCGCGCCGCAGGGTTCCATCAAGTCGCAGAAACGGCAGGCTTCGGGAGCATACGCGCGGTCGCGTATTGAATGAGCGAGTTCATGGTTCCAGATAGAATCCCAGGGATCTTTCAGAAAATTTCCCAGCGAATGATAATAGGATTGGCAGGGCAGAACACTGGCATCGGGTTCGATGCACATGTTATACAGGGCGGCGGTACAACCCTTGACGCCTAAATTGCTTTCAATGGGGTTGAAGTGGCAGTACATGGTAGGGGTGTACCAGATCAACCGCTGACCGCTTCGCTCCGCGTGTGATTTTGCTATTTCGAGCAGCGCTGGCAGCTCATCTTCAGAAATTGACTCGGTCACAGAGGTACCCCTGCCGGAATATATAAGCCCGTTCAATCCCACTGTTGGTACACCCAGCGCGGATAAGAATTGCAGGGTGTCCGCGAGAGCAGCGCTGTTTGACCGCAAGAGGGTTGTGTTAGTCATCACATATAAGCGCGAGTTTAAAGCGTTAATTATTCCAGTGGTGGTTTGCTCCCACGAACCGCGCGCAGCTGTGATACGGTCATGTATATCTGCGTCATGTGATTCGAGTGTGACCTGCACGTGATCAAGGCCAGCGGAAACGAGCGCTTCGATATAGATTGGATCACTTAATTTTCTCCCATTCGTATTTAAACCAGTGATCATGCCTAATTTCTCGGCATGAGTGATCAAATCATGTAAGAAATTAATTAGAGTGGGTTCTCCTCCGGTAAAAATAACGTGTGGAATTCCAATGTCCCATATGTGATCAAGCACCTGTTTCCATTGGGCAATGACCAATTCATTTTTCACCCTTCCGAATTCGTTGTAGCAGTGCACGCAGTTATTGTTGCAGCGGTAGGTTAAAGCGAGGTCTATGCGGTACGGCGCAGAAGGATGCTTTGAGAAGGGAGTAAAAGTATCCAGGTTTAGATCGCAGATTGGGCAGGGATCATCATTAGGGGAGATGATGCGGTCAAAATCTGTTTTAAACTGGATGAAGTCTGCTGACGCCTGTTTCTTCTTGACGTTAAAGGTAGATTGTAAATTTTTAATGACAAAATTATCATCTACTTCTTCTAAAATAAGGAATGCCATTAAAGCGGCGGATTGGTTGAAGTGGTACAGCTGGTTTGCATTGATGATCAGAACACCGTGTCCATCTTTTTCCAGGCGCAGATGGATGCGGTTCTTGTACTCACCTTCAGCCCGCTTATACTCATGCGTACCAGGTTTAATTCCTAACGGCATATTTTTCATAGATTGGTTGTCGCCTCTTTTTTATAAAAGGAAACGCCCATTAGCGCCCACCGCCGGCACACGCACAGGCGCATCCCGCACAGGCACAAGCACACGCGCAGGAGGGGCCGCCGCTTCTTCCGCTTCTGGCAGATCCGAAAGTGCTGGAAGAGGTTTTTGGCAGCGGGTTGGTCCTGTTGGTTACACCGCTGGTGAAGGAAGTCAGCTTGCCGACCACACCCGCAGAGAACGCGGTGACTGTGTTGGTTACAGAGGCAGCCGCATTTGAACCGGGAAGGCTGGGAAGGGTGACTGTTCTAGATTTACCGCCGGATGGAACAGAGGGCTTGGCTCCTCGCGTCACAGAACCGCCAACCGAACGGCCGGTTGATGAGCGGCTGATGGTTGGGTCGGCCCGCCACCACCAATACGGCATAAATACTGGTCCACTGCCAAATACACGGCGTGTGCGTTGGTCGTAATCCTTGTCGAGCATAGTCCAATCGACCGCATCGGAATATTTTTCAGCGCGCACTTCAGGCGTTTTGGCTTTTTCCACCTGATCCCACGCTTTGTTGATGATCTCTTCGTAATACTTTACAGTTTCTTTTCGGCTGAAACCCTTCATTTTAGTACCGACACTCTTGACCAAAGAAACCATCATATCCTGCAGCTGTTTACGGCGAGCGGCAGATTTTGTACCCTTGAAGGCTTTTAGGAAACTGATTTCGTAATCCATTAATCCATCAGGTAATTTATCTTCTACCTTCACTTTCAACGGATCACGGCTGATCACTTCGGCAGCATCTTTTTTAAGCGTGCCGAAAAGGATCATCGTTAGGATCTTATCCATCGGCTGCTCAAGGAGAATGGCTGCTTCAACAGATGTTAGACCGCGCTTAATTCCGTGTCCTTCTATGGCAATCTTTGGGGGAAGATATTTCAGTTTGCGATTTTTAGCACTCTTGGCCGCAAGGTAGATAACCAAGGCGATGGTTCCCGCGAATCCTCCGCAGCAGACGATCGGAATGATTGTACCAAGCACATCAGATGGATTGAAGGTTACTGTTTGCTGTGTGTTAATCGTCTCCTTTGGGATGAAACGAGAAGGGAAAGCAACTCCAAATTCGTATTTTTCTGACGCTGAAGCTTGAGAATAGGCCCACTGGTATAAAATGCGGTTCTCTTCATCGTAACCGGAAGCTGGAACCTCATCCCCCGGCCAATTTTTCGGTGAAAACCAGCGTGGTTCCTGATCAGTGAGCCCCTGCGGCAGGTGAAAAGTGATCATCATGTCGCTGGTTCCACCCACAAAATCCGATGAGTAATAGTTGGGTTGGAAGCGCATGGAGGTATATTCTTCTTCTTCATCCAAGGATGCGAAATAGAACTGGCCGCGGACGTTTTCCGCGCGCATATAGACGATACCGCTGCTTCCGGCGGGGATGGCATTGGCGCCTAACCCCAACGCGATGCCGTCTACATACCCAGAATCCTGGATATCGGTTATGGTTTGGTCGTCTACGGTTGCGGTGATATCTCCTAAACTATAAATGCTGTTGCCAGGCATTCCGATATCGACATAATCAATGATGTGTGCCCCCGCCGCGTTCTGGAAAAGGTAATAATACTCAATCGTGATCGATCCATCGGGTTCGATGGAGACATGGATGTCCTGCTCCGGCACTTCAAAGAAATATTCCTGTGCGAATACAGGGGAGATAATTGATACAAGCAGGAAAAGGGAGAAAAAAAGAGAAACAATTTTATTTTTCATGAACATTCCTCTCATTACCATTTTGGTTCTTCAGATAACTGATAGGTTGTTGAGCAGAATGGACAGGTGACCATTGGAGCACCCGCTACCAGTTTTATGTCCTTTTCAGTTAGAACACCACCGCATGATTCGCATTTGATGGTATCCATACCAACCTCGCCCGGGAGGTCAATGTTCACTGTTACGTTCTGGGTAGAATCACCGGGCGCTTTCAGGCGCGTGGCGAAGAGTATCAGGATGAATGCAATCCCAGCCAATCCTACTGCAATATAGGATAGATTGAATCCGCCGGTTTGCCCGCCGGAACCCAGAAAGAAAAGAAAAGAAAAAACCAATGAAAAACCAGCGATCACGAATAAAATGATCTTACCTGCTTTCATTTTGCCTCCATGATAAGTGTTTTATTAAAATAACGATCATTTTTTATTATATACGGAAATGCAGCATTAATAGTTTTGAACCATAGGAATGAGACTTGGATTCAAGTATCAAGTGCAACAGTGATTATTTAAGAATACCACAGGC
>CAZBCD010000148.1:0-5929 GCA_964490205.1 uncultured Pelolinea sp.
GGAGACCACACTATTTACATTGCTAAGTGGTACTAAAAATGGGGTGCACCTCAGATCTTTGGTTATTTTTCCAAAGCATTTGCTGCAATAGATAGATTCCTAAGTTTTACTTTTATTGTTTCTTTTGTTCCTATTGGGTGTTTTTTGTATGTTTATTATCTCTACCCGGTGATTCCTCAAAGTGTCGGTGGGGGTAAACCCGCAAACGTTGTGTTGTTTGTGAATTCAGAAAAAATCCCGCATAATTTATCATATATTCAAAATTTATTTCCAGGCAATACAGATTGGAATAGTGACACTGTAGCAACTGTAGATTTAATGCTTCATTATTCAACTGAAATCGAATATTTTGTAAGTATTCCAGACGAATCAATTATCTCTCTGGGCAAAGAAGCGATAGAAGGAATTCTTTGGCAAAACACAGATGTTATAAACCTGAATATATTTAGTGGAAATTCTCCATAGTTTTCAACCCACCCCCGTATACATCCGAATTGCTTTCAGCTCCGGTAAACACTACGAAATTTTCGAGAAATTCGCTATAATGGAATAGTCGAGTTGTGAAAGCATCAGCGAATCGGTTACGTCACCGTTAGCTGGCAATCTCTCATAAATTGAAGGAATTACAGATGAATATTTGCGATATTGTTCTAAATGTAGGTTTGGCTGCTTTTGGAGTTATGTTTGCTCTTTGGTATGAAAATCTAGGCTCTCCTCGATTAATAATTCTCCCCCATGTAACAACTCAAGACACAAAAGAAAATGGGTTGACGATTAGATCCCTACATTTGAAAGTCAAAAATAATGCGAGAAAATTTCCATTGGTACCTAAAAAAACAGCATTTGCTTGCCACGGGAACATAACTTTTTTAACTGATGATAGAGTGGAAACTGGTAAAAACATTCAATTTAAATGGGATGGAACTCCTGAACCAATAAAACCTGAAATACTAAATGGCAAAATCGTATATCTTCCTGATAATAGACTAATACGATTTACGAGATATATTGATATACCTCCAGGTGAAGAGGAAAGTCTAGCGATAGCATTCCGTATTGAAGGAGATTCGGAAGCTTATAGCTGGTCATATTTAAATTATCAACATCCTGATTGGCGACATCCAGGTAGCATTCTTCCGCTTGGGAACTATATTGCTCGAATAACAATTTCTAGTGGTGACACAATCGAGAAGAAAGATTTTCCATTTGTTAATCCTAAAAATTTTGTGGAATTTGACCTCGTACACAAAAAATAATGCCAACTAATCCAAAATGAAGCTGACTGTGCTACGCACGGAAGGTACACTGCGCGATTGGTGTAAGGAGAGTGGGAGCGGTTGAGAAAATAAAAGCTAAAGCGCTCCTTATTGGAGAGCTTTTTTATACCGCCGCGATATCCATGCTGAGAATATTGAGCGCACCCAGTGCGGATTGGTATTTGATTGCATCACGCGAACCATCAAATTGGAAATGATAGGCATGCTCGCGGATGTGTGTGCTGATTGCCATCCAAACGGTACCGACGGGTTTGGCGGGCGTGCCGCCTGCGAGCCCGTGCTGATTACTTAATCACATGGATAAATCGCCTTCTTTTGAAACCCTGTTGAAGATCAACAGGGATATGATGGTTAGAATGGCAAGAATAGTTGATAGAGCCGCTGCATTTCCGTAATTCCCGCGAATAATTTGAGTATAAATATCTATGGTCAGCGTTCTTGTACGTGTTGTATAGAGAAGAATGGCTGTAGAGAGCTCACTGATCATGGTAATCCAGCTCAAAATTGCACCTGATATGATTCCTGCTGCCATCATTGGCATGGTTATTTTATAAAACGTATTAATTTTAGAACTGCCCAGGCTAAGAGCAGCTTCCTCAATATTCATGGGAATTTGCTGCAAGATGGCCGCGCTGGAGCGTATGGTGTACGGCATCCTGCGGATGACCAGACCAATAACCATAATAATCATGGTGCCGCTTATTAAAATGGGCGGTTTATTAAAGGCAATCAGCAAAGATATGCCCACAACCGAACCAGGGATAATATACGGAATCATGGAGATTGAATCCAACAAAGTAGAGATGGGTCCAGGGCGCCTGACAGAGATATAGGCCAAAAGCACAGCCAGAAAAACGATAAAAACCAGAGATACAGCGGGAATCAGCATGGTGTTGGATATAGCGTTTCCAACTTTATCAAAGGCAGCGATATAGCTCTGTAGAGAATAACCTGGAGCAAAAGTTGTTCCATGGACGTTCTTAAACGATGTGTAGAAGATATATATCTGAGGCATAATAGAAATACCTACCAGAAGGTAGGAGTAGACATGAATAAGAAACCGTTTTATCCCTTTTGTTTCTTCGGGCCTGATCTTATTTATTGAACTCATGGTAAATGCTTTGCGTATGGAGAAATATCTTTGCATCAAGAAAACAAAAGTGGTAATTAATATTGCAATAATGGAGATTGCGGCGGCAAATCCGTCATCACCACCTATCTCACTGATAAACTCATTGAATATAGTAACAGGAAAGGTCCTGTATCCTTCGCCAATAAGCATGGGTGTACCGAAATCAGCCAGAGCTCTCATAAAAACTAGAAGACCACCGGCCAGAAGAGTAGGAGCAATAAGGGGAATTATGATCTTGAAAAAACGTTTTATACCAGAGCAGCCCAAATTTTCACTGGCTTCCAACAGGGAATTATCCACATTCTTGAGAGCCCCGGAAACATACAGGAAAATCAACGGATAAAGCTGCAGAGTCAGAACCAGTAGAATTCCATAAAAACCATAAATATTGGGAATAGCTATCCCCAGGGTATTTTTGAAGAAAAGCGTTATCATGCCGCTCCGGCCCAAAAGAAGAATCCATGAATAGGCCCCGATAAAGGGAGCAGACATTGAAGAGAGTATGATCAACATCCTTAGAAACCCTTTGCCTCTTATTTTGTATCGGGTAAATATATATGCCAATGGGGTGGCCACAATAATGGTTAAAACGGTGACAGCAGAAGTCACTTTAAAGCTGTTCAGTAAGGTAGTGAAGTAATAAGGCACACTGAAAAACTTAATAAAATATGCCAGCGTGAACTGTCCGGTTTCCTTATCTATCACTGCCTGAGTCAGTAAATTCATCATAGGATAGATGAGAAAAATTCCATAGAGCCCTAAAAGCCCCAAAGTCACCAGTGTCCAAAGATCAAATCTCGCCTTTCGGTTCATAATGTTCTAATCCTTCCTTATGAGATTTTGCTTGCCATCATCTGAAAATACATTGATTTTGTGGCTCTTTATGGATAAAGAAACCCTTTCTCCTACTGCTAAAAGGTTTTCCAGAGAGGACTCACGTATAATCTCTACAAGTTGTTGGTTGTGACTGAGTTCTACCAGCTGATGTGTATTCAACCCTAAAAAGAAACTGTCCTTGATGACACCTTTTAGAGGTGAATCATTATTTTCTTGCATAATAAAATCTTCTGGTCTGATAGAAAGAACAACGGGGCAGTCTTCCTGCGCTGAAAGATTCTCGGCAGAAAAGCTGTAATTCCCAAATTTAATGAGTTTTTCGTTAGAATGATAGCGAGCATTAAGAAAATTTGTCCGCCCGATGAATGTTGCAACAAACATATTTCTAGGCCTGTGATAGATCTCCTGCGGAGTTCCCACATGTTGTATTTTTCCATTACTCATAACGGCTATTCTATCTGAGATAGCCATTGCTTCTTCCTGGTCGTGAGTTACATACACTGTTGTAATACCGACTTCTTTTTGTATATCCCGGATTACCTGGCGCATCTCCAAGCGGAGCTTTGCATCCAGGTTAGACAGGGGTTCATCCATCAATAGGACATCAGGTTTGATCACCAGAGCTCGAGCCAGGGCAACACGCTGCTGCTGTCCACCAGAAAGCTGCTCAGGCTTTCTATCCCTGTAATCATACATCTGCATGAGCTTGAGGAATTTGTCAGCTTCCTCTTTGACAACCGTTTTACTGAGTTTGCGATTTCTCAAACCGAATTCAACATTCTGGCGCACCGAATAATGAGGGAAGATGGCATAATTCTGAAAAACCATTCCAATATTGCGGTGGCTGACTTCCATATCGTTGATTTTTTTCTCATTGAAATAGAACTCTCCCCCTTCGATCGTGTTGAATCCTGCTATCATTCTGAGAAGAGTTGTTTTACCACATCCCGAAGGACCGAGGAGAGTAAACAACTCTTTATCTTTAATGTCAAGTGAAATATCGGATATAACGGTATCGTCACCAAATTTCTTAATCGCGTTTTTTATTTTTATAATAACACTCATCTATCGCACCTTTCCCTTTATATTAAATAGGGCTCCATGCTCGTTAAAAATTTGGGATTCAAGTATCAAGTGCAACCAATAGCCGGTTGAGAAAATACTTGAATCCAATAGCTATAAATGGACATCTGGACGGACAATTCAATTCCGGGGTTCGTGTTTTTTATTGACCAGAATGTCAACAACACAACATTTTGCATACCTATAAATCGCTTGTTGGGGAAGACCAGCACCTTGATCTAAGGGAAGCCAATCTTCCCTCAACAAGAAATAAGAATCTACTGAGCTACAAATATTTCCTTGAAGTGGTCCTGAAGGGCTTCCTTGTTTTGGTAAACATATTCCATATCTTCCGGGATTACCTTGATATCGGAGATATTGGTCATGTATTCAGGAGTTTCCACATTTGCCATCACTGGTCTGTTTGTGAGCTCGGTGCCGAATGCGTTCTGGACCTCTTCTGAGATGATCAGGTCAATAAACCGCTGAGCATTAAGAAGGTTTTTCGCGTCTTTTATAATGCCGGAACCAGCGGGAAGGTAAACAACACCTTCTTCCATGTAGATCACTTCAACATCTGCGCCATCCCGGACAAGGGTTACACTGGGGTCTTCATATGAGAGACCAACGGTGTATTCGCCATCTCGAATACCTTTCCACACAGAACTGGAGCTGTCAATAACTACCGTGTTAGCGAATAGATCTGCTACAAAGGCCCAGCCCTCTTCGCTCTCATAGTCTCCTTTTCCGATAGCGTTAAGCATATTGCACAGGTGTGCATAGGCACTGGAGGATGCAGTTGGATTGGCGGAAACGATTTTCCCTGCCAGATCAGGATTTAGAAGATCTTTATAACCTTTGATCTCAATGTCCCCGATCAGGGTCTTGTTGACCAGAATTATACTTCCATCAAGAACGTAGGGAGTAATGAAGCCTGTTGTATTCTTATAGAGATCCATGACATTACTGTCGTTTTCAGAAATATAGTCCTGAAAGAGATCTTCATTGATCATATACGTTGCGTAGGCCCCACCGTATGCAACATCAGCATAGGGATTATTCTTTTCGCCTTGTAAGCGTTTGAATACTTCGCCTGTTCCAGCTGAAATAACTTCAACTTCGACTCCATACATTTCTTCAAAAACTGGTACGGTTGCATTGAGCAGAGGGTCACTGTTGGGAGAGTAAATCACAAGCTTATCTGTTTCCGGAAGCTCTTCGACTACTTCTTCCACAACTTCTTCCACAACTTCTTCAACCACCTCTTCGGCTGGTTCCTCAACTACTTCTTCAACCTCTGCGGGTGCGCAGGCAGCAAATACTAACACAACTACCAGCATCCCAATTAGAATTTTGTAAAATTTTTTCATCTATTTTTCTCCTTTTTACGAGTTGATAAAACTTTTAAAATACGTAAAACATGACAATATTTATATCTTATGTTAGGCAACCTCCTCCTTTAAATTTACTAACAACTTGACCATAGAATTTAACTATTTTGGCATTGTACCATAGAGCGAACGCATCTAAATTTATATAAAGACAACGATAAAGATTTATCAATCTTCTTGAATTCAACTAGCAAGTGCAACTTTGAAAGCGTTAGAGAGGTAAGCTGCGG
>CAZBCD010000149.1:0-5887 GCA_964490205.1 uncultured Pelolinea sp.
TTTAGGTTTGTTCAATGCTGCGCGAATGAGTTCTGCTAATCGCCTGCGGGCATCCTCTCTATTCTCTTCCTGTGTGCGGTAGCGTTTAGCCTTTATTATCAGAATCCCATCGGCTGACACACGTTTTCCAGCCAACCGCCGCAAACGCTGTTTAACGTGATATGGAAGTGACTGGGATGCAGATAGATTAAATCCTAACTGGACCGCGGTGGCTACTTTATTTACATTCTGACCACCTGGACCACCAGCACGGATAAAGACTTCCTTGATCTCCGCTTCAGGAATTTGTATTCGCTTGTTGATTTTCAAGAGTAACGATCCGATTTTTCTCTTTTCCCGTAATCATATCATTCAACAACAGATGATAACCATTTCTTTTTGTTCCCCTCTAAAATCCATTGATATAGTTATAATAAACTTCATAAACTTAATACATTCGGGAGATACACATGCAGATACTATTAGATTCCGCAATCATTGAAGAAGCCCGCCAATCGGCTGAATGGGGATGGGTCAGCGGGGTAACCACTAATCCGATTTTGCTGGCCAAAAGTGGTCTTTCGCCCGTAAAAACATTGAGAAAATTGAGGAAGTTATTCAAGGGGCCAATCTTTTATCAATTATTTGGGCTAACACTGAATGCGATGAAAGATGAGGCTGAAAAAGCGGCTGATATCCTTGGTAAGCAGCTCGTTTTGAAAATTCCTGCCACGGAACTTGGGTTCAGAGCAACCACTCGGCTTTCAAAGAAATATATATGTGCGGTGACTTCAATATTCACTCCCGCACAGGCAATGGTCGCCCATGCAGCAGGCGCCCGTTTTGCACTGTACTATCATAACCGAGCTAAGCGGTTACTAAAGAACGGAGAGGACCTTGCATCTGAATTGGTTCGAGTGTTAAAACGCACAAATACACACGTAGTAGCTGCGAGTTTAAAAACCCCCGAAGAAGTAGTTGACGCGCGTTCAGCAGGCGTTTCAATTTTATCCACGAATTTTGGGGTGCTGACTCAGATGATGAAACATGATCTATCAGAAGCTGCCCTTGATGAATTTAACCGATCAGGTACTGGACTGCAAAAATCTAAAGGAGATCACTCATGAAGGTTTTAGTTACTGGAGGAGCAGGATATATCGGATCAACCATCTGTTCAGCAATACAGGATGCGGGCCATACACCTGTAATTCTGGATTCATTGATTACTGGACGAATCGAATTCACGAAAGGTCGGGTTTTTTACGAAGGAGATATTGCTGACAGCACGCTCATCAAGCGCATCTTTACAGAACATCCAGATATTTTTGCAACAATTCACTGCGCAGCATTGATCATTGTGCCGGAATCAACTGAAAAACCATATGAATATTTTCGCGAAAATGTCGGAAAATCACTGGAATTTTTCCATTCATTAAAAGAAGCAGGCTGCAGGCGGTTGGTGTTCAGTTCATCAGCGTCAATTTACGATGTGGTACCGGGTTTTATGGTTACTGAAAGTGCTCCTCTTAGACCAAACAGCCCATACGCACGCACAAAATATATGATGGAGATGATCCTCCGTGATTACTGCGCGGCGTACTCAATGCAGGGTATCGCATTGCGCTATTTCAACCCAATCGGGGCTGATCCGCAAATGCGTACTGGTTTGCAGATTGTTAATCCATCGCACGCGATTGGAAAACTTGTGGATGTTCAATTAGGGAAGCTCCCTCTATTCACTATAACCGGCACA
Source organism: uncultured Pelolinea sp. (assembly GCA_964490205.1). Lineage (GTDB taxonomy): Bacteria > Chloroflexota > Anaerolineae > Anaerolineales > Anaerolineaceae > Pelolinea. The sequence continues at coordinate 1,733 of CAZBCD010000149.1, forward strand.
GATTATGGGACTCGGGACGGTACGGGCATCCGCGATTATATCCATGTATGGGATTTGGCCCAGGCACATGTGCGCGCTGTAGACAACTTCGATACCGCTTTCTCGAACGCGGGCAACCCTGAGGATAATTACTTAGTGATCAACCTGGGTACTGGACGAGGCGTAACAGTAAGAGAGCTGGTAACCGCGTTTGAGGCAGTGGTCGGTAAAGAAATCAATAAAGCCGATGGACCGCGGCGTCCCGGAGATACTGCTGGTTCTTTTTGCAACGCAGACACAGCGAAGAAATTGTTGGGCTGGAAAGCAGAATTATCAATTGAGGATGGGATCTCAGACGCGCTAAAATGGGGAGGGAAAAGGGATTCGGTTTTGCATGACTGATTTATTAGATTTCGGTACCTATGAAATCTGAGTTATTGTTTTGCGGTAATACCAGCAATCAGTCCATCCAATGCGGCATCTAATGTTATACGCCCAACCTTACTGTCTTCATCCATGCGGTCAAGCGCCCTATAGATATCTTCAAGTGCTTCAATACTGAAATGACGCGCTTGGCTGACCAGTTTTTTAGCAATGAAAGTGTGGCGCAATTTACAGGAAGCTATTACACCTTTCTCGCCTCCACCTTCCGCAAGCGCTTCCTTTGCAAGGATTATCAAACGAACTTGGCGCACCAGCATACTGAAAATATAGTGGATAGGCATCTCAGCGCTTAATTCATGCAGTAACCTAAGCGCAAGCCTCCCGTTGCACTGACCAACCGCATCTACCAATGCAAACACACTCTCTTCTTTCGTTGAAGCACACAATAAACGGACAATATCAGCACTAATCTGCTTGTCAGCTCCAACATAGAAAATGGCTTTCTCAATCTCCTGCCGAGCTTGGAAGAGATCGTTTCCAATCAATCGTGATAATTCAATCGCTGCTCGGGGATGGAATATTCCACCCTGTTTTTCAGCTTCTTTTATAATCCATTCGGGCATCTTTCGATCTGATAGTAAAGATAATTCAATCCAACGAGCATCCCCGGAAAACCGATTGGTCGTTTCTTTCAGCCAATGCTCAGCTCCAACTGCTTCCCATACCATTTCGCCTTTTCTGAATTTTTTTTCGTCCTTTAAGATTAAAACTAGCATAGTTGTTGGCGAGAAATTAGATAATGTATCCTGCAGCCAATCCTGAGCACCTTTCTTTCTGATTGTCTCAAGGGCGTTATCAAGAATAACTATCCTTTTATTACCTCCGAGCGGGAACATATTCAGCTGCATAGATATCTCATCAAAATTGAGAGCTGATCCATCGAGGTGTGTTGTATTTAGTTTAGAAAAGGCACCCTGCCCAGCCTCTTCAGTGATGGCAGCAATCTCTTCTTCTGTTGATAAACGATCATCACCTTGCAGGATGACGATGTCCGCAAGGTGAGAGGATACGGATTCCTTTTTAACTATCAAGATTGCCTTGCTAGCCGAGTAGATACGCGATGAACTGTTCGACCAAACACATTCTGCTGAACCACTTCTGCAATTTCCAACCCTTTCACATCAGCATTAGTAGTGATCTGTTTCTGCAATTTTGGGCCGAGCGGGCGTGCTATTTGATAACCTACCAAGCCAAGCAGCACAGCCAGCGGGAGACGGCGCAGTTTTCTGCTTAACTTTCCGCGTGTCCCCAGCATACCCATCCATGCTAAACCTCCTGCGGCAAGACTTCCAACCGCGATATTAGTACCGCAGTTCGGATGGACAGCCAGTTCATTTTCGCCATTAGCCAGACGAGTCAGTGCTTCTTGAGCAGCCGATAAAATAATATCTGTCGATGCTTCCCCATAAATCCAAAAACCACCCACATCTGAAATACCACCCAATTGTGTTTTAATTCCCTTTTCCTGCAATACATGAAGCGTTGCATGCTCAAGCGCATGGTTACTGCGTATACGCATTGGTAAATCCTGATTAAGAACATTATCTATTTTTGGCATCATATACCTCTTTCATTCATTTTGTCCTAATAGCAAATTTAACCGCTTGATTTAGCGAACGAGCTTCAAAGATCTCAACTTTTTTTGGGGTTTCAAAATTCACCCGCATTCGTTTTGGGATCACTGCGGCTTTAAACCCTAGTTTTGCTGCTTCGCGGAGTCTCGGCTCCATCTGGCTAACCCAGCGCAGTTCACCGGATAAGCCAATTTCACCGATAAGCGCTAGATCTGCGCGCACGGGCACGTCTTTTACTGAAGAGACAAGCGCTACTGCCGCGGCAAGGTCAGCTGCTGGTTCTTCAACCCGCAAACCTCCAACAACATTTAAGAATACGTCTTGATCTGATAATCTTAGTCCTATCCTGCGTGTAAGCACGGCTGTGATGAGAAGAAGGCGATTATAATCCATCCCATTCGTTGTCCGGCGTGGATTGCCGAAGTTCGTTGGGCTGGTAAGCCCTTGCAGTTCAACCAGGATAGGACGTGTGCCTTCCATGGTTACTGCTATGGAAGAACCCGGTGCTTCAGCCATTCGTTCAGCAAGAAAAGCTTCCGAGGGATTCACTACTTCCGCCATTCCCCGTTCCTGCATCTCAAAAACACCTACCTCTGAAGTTGGCCCAAAACGGTTCTTCATTGAACGCAGCAAACGATAGGATTGAAAACGGTCTCCTTCCAGATGAAGAACTGTATCAACGATATGCTCCAATACCCTTGGGCCAGCAATCATTCCTTCCTTAGTAACATGTCCGATCAGAAAGACAGCAATGCCAGTGGATTTTGCTAATTCACGCAGGCGTGACGCGCACTCTCTTACCTGAGAAACCGACCCTGAACTGGAGGATAAGCTATCAAGATAAATCGTTTGGATTGAGTCAATAATCAGCAGTACCGGTTTCATTTGCTCAACATGAGAGAGAATGGAGTCAAGGTTGGTTTCTGTTACCAGGTATAGATTTTGTGCGGATATATTTTTCCTTTCTGATCCAGAAAGGCGCTGCGCTCGCATTTTTATCTGGCGAGCAGACTCTTCACCGGATGCGTACAGCACAGGGCTATTACTCGCAATTTCAGAGGCTACCTGTAACATAAGAGTGGATTTTCCTATGCCAGGATCCCCACCTAACAGAACGATAGATCCGGGAACTATACCGCCGCCCAACACTCGGGCGAATTCAGTCATATCTAACGGCCAGCGCTCTTCCGACTCTCCAGTTATCTCATCTAACTTGATTGGTTTAGATTTGGTTGGAGAAAACAGCGCCCTGGTTTGTTTTTCATGTGTAGACATGATCACTTCCTCGACCATCGTATCCCATCCCCCGCAGGAAGGGCAGCGACCTAGCGGTCGAATAGATGTACGCCCACATTCCTGGCAAACATATTGTGTATGCAGTTTTGCCATAACGATTCCCTTTTTAATTTTAAACCATTAAGAATGTTTATTTAATTAAATAATTGAACCGGGATTTTAACCCGGCTCATATGTTTTTAAGGATCTTATAATCCTATACTCAGTGGTTCTTCCTGCTCGGGTTCCTTTTCAGGGCAATCAGTAAGGATAAAACCACCTTCACTATCAACGTCAATCCAAATATGGTCGCCTTCTTTAATTTTATTTGCAAGCAGATCGTCAGACAACTGATCTTCGATTTCGATTTGGATCACTCTTCTCAGAGGACGCGCACCCATTTCCGGGTCATGTCCCTTCTCTGCTAATTTTTCCAGTGCTGAGTCTGTGGCAGACAAGATAATCTGCCGTTCCTTGAGCCGTTCGGCAACTTTTCCTAATTCTATAGTCGCAATTTGACGAATATGGTTCCGATTGAGCGCGTGGAAGACGATCACGCTGTCCATCCGGTTGATAAACTCTGGGCGGAAGGTTTTCTTGAGCGCTTTCATTAACTTTTTACGCATTTCCTCATACGCGAATTTTTCATCTTCTGATTCATCCCGCGTTAAATTGAAACCAAATCCACCTTCACGTTTGATCATATCAGCGCCAATATTTGATGTCATCACAATGATAGCATTGCGAAAGTCTACCTTTCGCCCTTTCGCATCGGTTAATTGTCCCTCTTCCATGATCTGAAGGAGCATATTATGCATATCTGGATGTGCTTTTTCAACTTCATCAAAAACAACGATCGAATACGGTCGGCGACGGATGGCTT
>CAZBCD010000150.1:0-5827 GCA_964490205.1 uncultured Pelolinea sp.
AGTATACAATAATTAATAACCCTATCCTATATATTGTAAGACAAAAAAGCGAAACCATTATAGTTTCGCTTTTTTTATTTATTTTTGAATAAACTAGGTTATATCCACCCTCTGAGCTGCATTGCTTTGACCACACGGTTTATTGCTACCATATAGGCAGCATCCCGCATGAAAACCTTCTCTTTTTCATACATTTCATACACACTTTGGAAAGCAATTGTCATCTTCGCGTCAAGCCGTCGTAAAACCTCATCTCGCGGCCAGTAATAATTCATGTCATTTTGAACACTCTCAAAATATGATACGGTTACACCGCCCGCATTGCATAAGAAATCAGGAATCACGAACACCCCGCGCTTTTTCAATTGCTCATCAGCCTCCAATGTAGTAGGACCGTTTGCCCCTTCGGCTATGATCCTCACTTTATCCGAGATCATTCCGACTGTTTCAGCATTAATTTGTCCTTCGATCGCTGCTGGGATCAGGACATTCACATCTTTGCTGATCCACCCTGTTCCCTCTTCGATTTCATATCCAGCAGATTTAGCTTTATCCTTATCTATTGCCCCGTATTGATTGGTGATACTCTGTAAAAAGATTGGGTCAATTCCCTTCGAACGGCCGATAGTATAGCTCATACGGTCATTACGATCCCAGTATGAAACCGCCATAACTTTACCTTTCAGAAATGTTGTGAAACCAATGGCGGCATGTTGGGCGACATTGCCAAAACCCTGGATAGAAGCACTACATTTGCTTGGGTCGATTTTCATCTTTTTCATTGCTTCGCGGATAGCAAAGATCACACCAAAACCTGTCGCTTCAGTGCGCCCAAGTGAACCCCCGCTCCCCACGGGTTTTCCAGTAATTACACCCGGGGTATATTCACCGGATAATTTTGAATACTCATCCATCATCCATCCCATCATTTGTGGGGTGGTACCGACATCTGGAGCTGGAATATCCCGCCGCGGACCAATCTCCCGCCAAATTTTCTGTATATACCCTCGACAGAGACCTTCTTTTTCCGTGTTCGTTAATGTGGCTGGATCAACAATCACGCCACCTTTTCCTCCCCCTAACGGAATATTTGCTACAGCACACTTCCAAGTCATCCAGGTTGCCAGTGCCCGCACCGTATCAATCGTTTCAGATGGATGGAAACGTATGCCACCTTTGCAGGGACCAATTGCGTCATTATGCTGTATACGAAAACTGTTAAAGATTTTGATATCGCCATTATCCATTCGAACAGGGATACGAAAACTGAATTCGCGCATTGGCCACCGCAGATATTCTCTCACTTGCTGATCCAAATTCAGTTGGTCTGCGACCTGGTCGAATTGCTGCTGTGCCATCTGAAAAGCGTTGGTTGTGGCGTTCATAATTTCTCCTTACTCTATCAATACAGATACTTTTTTTCAGTATTTATCACCTGACCGAAGTCAATAGGTGTAAATAACCTATATATATTAGTGTAAAAGGATTGCAGGGTCCGTCAATATGATGAATATCCTTTGCTGACCAAATATTATAAATATTATACTGAGAAGCAGTAGGAGATTCGTACAGCCTGCAAGGGTTCAAGACAGAATTAATCTATTCAATAGAAACAATGAAACCTGTTGACCATAGAGTATAAAGCGAGAATGATATTTATGCCCGCTTACTAAAAATCGTAATCCCGTAAATTCCTAGTTACAGTAAGTTGATTATTGCTTTCTAGAATTCAATTGTTCTCGTAATATTTTGTTAACGATTTGCGGATTTGCCTTTCCTTTTGCTTCCTGCATCACCTGCCCAAAAAGCCAGTTGACAATGGTATCTTTACCATTCAGGTATGCTTGTACTTCATGATGGTTGTTATTAAGCACGGTTTCGACCATATCGTTGATTTGCCCACTATCGGAGACCTGCTGCAGTCCTTCTCCTTTGACGATCAACTCTGCGGATTTTCCGCTTTCCAGCATTTCTACCAGAACTCCTTTTCCGGTAGTTTGATTTATGGTCCCCTTTTCCACAAGTGCGATTAGAGCTGTAAAATCAGCAGGATTTATTTTGAGTTTTTCCAGCATACTTCCACTCTGTTTGATCCATGCAAATAAGTCAGTAAGTATCCAATTAACGATGATCTTAGAAGCGAGCATAGGGGTTGCATGCACGCATGCTTCGAAAAAATCCGCGGTTTCCTTTTCTTCAATTAAACGTTCAACATCTTCCTTCTGAAGTTTATAGTCTGCCGCATAGCGCGCGCGCTTTGCATTAGGTAATTCTGGCATCGCCGCCGATATGTCCGCAACCCATTCTTTATCCACGATTAATGGCGGTAAATCAGGTTCAGGAAAATAACGATAATCATTCGCGTTCTCTTTGCTGCGTTGAGAGAAGGTTCTCCCTGTATTTTCATCCCAGCCGAGTGTTTGCTGGCGGACTTTCTTTCCTTTTTCTAAAATTGCTTTTTGAATATCCATTTGATAGATGATTGCGTTTTCCATGGCTTTAAAACTGTTCAGGTTCTTGACCTCAACGCGGGTGCCTAATTCTTTACAGTCTTCTGGGCGCATAGAAATATTTGCCTCAAACCGCATTATTCCTTTTTCCATGTCACCGCTTGAAACACCGATTGTCCGTAGAAGCAGTCGTAATTCATGGCTGTATACCGCTACATCTTCAACTGAGTGCATATCTGGTTCGCTGACGATTTCCAGCAACGGAACACCTGCTCTATTCAGATCAACAAGCGAGTAGGATTTTTCATTCTGGACAACATGGGTGAGTTTGCCGGTGTCTTCTTCCAGGTGTGCTCTGTGAATGCGGATATATTTATCACTTTTACCTGTGTGGATAAGCAATTTTCCATTTTCGGCGAGGGGGTATTCATATTGGGATATTTGGTATCCTTTTGGCAAGTCCGGGTAGAAGTAGTTCTTCCGGGCGAAAATGCTTGTCTGAGCGATCTCGCACTCCAGGGCGATTGCTGCACGCAATGCCAGCTCAACCGCATTCCGATTTATCACTGGTAAAGTACCTGGCATCCCGCAGCATACAGGGCAAATTGAGCTGTTGGGCTGTGAGATAGTATTATCCACTACCGCGCAGGGGCAGAACATTTTAGAACGTGTTGATAGTTCCACATGTACTTCTAATCCGATATCAGTTATATATTTTGCCAATTTAAACACCTGTTTGTGTTTTTAATCAATTAATTATAGTATGTTAAAAATTTCTTCTATTCAGCGCTGAAAAACAACAGATTTCCCTTTTAATGAATTTGAGTAAAAAAATAAAAGCACCTCATCATTGAGGTGCTTACTTGATCTCGTTTATATTTACAGTGATTTCACAAATTGGTCGATGCGATCCAACGCTTCTTCAATTTGGTCAAATGCGGTTGCATAAGAACAGCGCACAAAACCTTTTCCCGCTAGCCCGAATGCAGAACCCGGAACCACTGCCACATGCTTTTCCTGGAGAAGCCGTTCGGAGAACTCCTCATCGTCTAAACCGGTTACACTCACTTTCGGGAATGTATAGAAAGCCCCGCGAGGCTCGAATGTGGGTAGGCCAATATAGTTTAAACCTTCCACGATCATTTTACGGCGGCGGTCGTATTCAATGATCATTTTCTGTACATCTTCCTCGCAGGAGAGAAGCCCTTCAAGTGCACCGTACTGAGCCATAGTCGGAGCAGTCATGATGATATATTGATGAACGCGTGCCACCCCCTGCATTATGCTTGCAGGCGCGCATACGAATCCGATCCGCCACCCAGTCATTGCATAATCCTTGGAAAAACCGCCGACCAAGATTGTCCGGTCTCGCATACCCGGCAGTGCGGCGAAGCAGACATGTTCTACGCCATATACCAGGCGGTCATAGACTTCATCTGAAATTACTACCAGATCGTGCTTCTCTGCGATTTTACCGATTGCGATCAGAGTTTCTTTGTCAGCCACTGCGCCAGTGGGATTATTGGGAAAATTGAGCAAGATAGCTTTCGTTTTATTAGAAATTGCTTTTTCCAGTTCTTCTGGATCCGGAATAAAATTATTCTCCATCCTGCAAGGGACTTCAACTGAAACACTGCCAGCCAGTGCTATCACACCCTGATATGAAACAAAGCAGGGTGTGGGGATAATCACTTCATCGCCTGGATTTAAGATTGCTGTGCATGCAGCGACCAATGCCTCAGAGCCGCCCACTGTAGCGACGATTTCATCCTCAGGATTGTAACTGATCCCGTATAGGTTCTTGATATTCCGGCTTAATGCCTGGCGCAGCGGCATAATTCCTAGGTTTGAAGTGTAATGAGTTTTATGTTCCCGCAGGGACTTGATGCCAGCCTCAATGATTGCCGGTGGTGAATCAAAATCGGGTTCACCGATACCTAACGAGATAACTTCTTTCATTGTGGATGCGATCTCGAAGAATTTCCGGATACCAGAAGGTTTCAAAGATGCTACCCGATCAGACAGGTAAGGTTTTGCCATGTTGTTCTCCTCTATTATTAAATTCGAATTATCTGGTTGAATGAATCAACCGTTTTTCTTTATTGGGTACTATATCTCTATCCAGGAATTATCTCCAATATTCATTATTTCTGCTCGCCCACGAACCGCAGCTGTCCGCCCAATGAGCGAATTCTCAAGTACCATATTGTTGATAATCGCGCCTTGCTCAACGATTGAATTCTTTAAAACGGTATTTTCAATTATTGCACCCTGACTTATGGAAACATGCGGTCCGATTACGCTGGTCTTTATCTCGGCTTCCGGGTGAATATAAACCGGTGGAATAATAGTGACCTTTTCGCGTTTACCAGCGGCGGGACTGTTGCCATATCCGTTTTCTAATAAATAGCGGTTTGTTTCCAGAAGGGCTTCCGGTTTTCCTGCGTCCAGCCATACTTTCACTGACTCCGCACGCATTGTTGCTCCGGCTTTGATCATAAGGTTGATAGCCTCAACTAAAAAAAACTCCCCATTTAAGGAAATATCCTCATTCAATTGCTGCTGGATCGCGTTCACCAAATCCGCGCCATTCTTGAAGTAGTAAAAGCCAACTACAGCCAGTTTATTTTTGGTTTCTTTCGGCTTTTCGATCAGGCGGGAAATGTGCCCGTTTTTGTTCACTTCTGCCACTCCAAATCGGCGCGGGTCCGGTACTTCCTTTACCCACGCGACTCCATCCAGATTTTCTTCATCCAGAAAAGCAAGGTCAGATTCAATTAATGTATCTGAAAATGCCATCAGCATCGGCCCCTCCAGGTATTCTTTCGCCTGGTACAAGGCATCAGATTGACCGCGCATCACTTCCTGAATTACGTAACGCACTTTTTTATCAGGGTGATTTTCCTGCATGTAGGGTATTATCTGATCCTTCTGATTGGGACTAAGGATAAGAACAAATCGGGCATCCTTGAAGCGCGGGATGGATTGGAATTGATCTAATACATAATCCAAAACGGTCTTACCTGCCAGATGGATGAGCGGTTTTGGTTTGCTCCATGTTTGCGGTCTCATTCGCGTTCCCAGCCCAGCCATTGGTATAGCGATGGTATAGGTTTCAGACAAGAAATTCTCCTAAGTGTTGATTTCTATAGATTGTACATCAGGATTATAAGTCAAAGTAATGGTTGAACGGAAAAAAACGGATATTTATCATTTAAAAACGGCAGTCAATATAAACGTATCTTGATCATGAATAAGCATAAAACCTGTAATATATTTCTTGAATTCAACTAGCAAGTGCAACTTTGAAAGCGTAAGAGAAGTAAGCTGCGGTAAGATAAGCGCCTCTCCAACGACTAAATCAAAGGAGCACTCAT
>CAZBCD010000151.1:0-5797 GCA_964490205.1 uncultured Pelolinea sp.
CCGCAGCTTACCTCTCTAACGCTTTCAAAGTTGCACTTACTAGTTGAATTCAAGTTTCAATAATAAGAAGAAAATGCATATGTACACTTCCTTCTCTAATTAAGGTCTTATATTTGAGAGAGCCTTTTTCGTAGGCACAATAATAATCCTGCGGATTCATCTGGTTAGATGGCTTTTTAACTGTGTTTGATACAATCTGGTGTAGACCCCGTTCTGTTTTAATAATTCTCCATGCGTCCCTTTTTCAACGATCTTTCCACGGTTGAAGACAAGTATTTGGTCAGCAGCCAGGATGGTGCTCAGTCGATGGGCTATTACAATACTGGTGCGGCCGGCCATTACACGTTTGAGAGCTTCCTGTATAAGAACTTCCGATTCACTATCCAGGCTGCTGGTGGCTTCATCCAGGATCAAGATACGGGGATCTTTTAGGATAACTCTTGACAGCGCGATGCGTTGCTTTTCACCACCACTCAAGCGATATCCGCGTTCTCCAACAATCGTATTATATTTGTCCGGCAGCCGGGAAATGAAATCATGGATATTTGCTGCCTTAGCTGCTTCTTCGATCTGCGCCTGGGTCGCCTCAGGATTGGCGTACAGGAGGTTGGTATAAATCGTATCGTGAAATAAATAGGTTTCCTGGGTAACCATACCAATTTGTGCGATCAGCGATCGAAGCGTAACATCCCGTAGATCATGCCCATCAACCTGTATCCGCCCTTTACTGGGATCATATAAACGCGGTATCAGATAAGTCAGCGTTGTTTTACCCGCTCCACTGGGCCCAACCAATGCAGTCAGCTGACCAGGGCGGATGGTAAAGTTGATATCGTGCAAAGCGGTATCCCTTGCTTGGGTATACTCCTCACGTCCTTCTTCTAAACCAAGTGATTTTTCTTCGGAAAGAACTGCGGTGGGTTCACTCATCTCTCCGAAGCGGCGGACATCGCTGAGTAGATTAATGGAGGTGTCGTCATACTTAAACCACACATGCTCAAACCGAATTTCTCCTTTTATTTTGGCTAGTTCATCTGCATCCAGCTTTTCATCAATCTCAACCGGCAGATCCACCACTTCGAAAACGCGCTCAAAACTAACTACTGAAGTACTGAATTCGATCGGTGCGTTTGCGAGACTCTGTAAGGAGCGATAGAGAATTCCGAGATAGGATCCGAATGCGACTATGGTGCCGATTGTGAATCTGCCAAGAATCACCTGAAATCCTCCAAAACCATATACCAATGCTGTCCCGACCGCGCTTAGCAGCCCGATAATAACAAAAAATACCGAGCCATACACTGCGCGCTTCACACCCAGGTCCCTTACTTTCGACGCACGTTGCTTAAACTGCTCTGTTACGGTATTCTGTTGACCGAACAGTTTAACCAGCAGCACTCCGCCGATATTGAGCGTTTCATTCATCATTGCGTTCATTTGTGCGTTCGCGTCCATCTGCTGGTGAGCAGTATCGCGTAACCGTTTACCTGATAAGCGAGCAGCAATAATGAACAACGGTAAAATGACAACACTAATCAACGTCAGCCGCCATTCGATCGTCATCATCACGCTGAAAACAGCTGCCGCCTGGATCAGATCCGTGAAGATATTTACCATGGTGTTGCTGACGGCGTTCTGCGCACCGATGACATCGTTATTCAGGCGGCTCATCATTTCGCCAACCTTTGTGTGGGTAAAAAAGCGTAAAGACATCCGCTGCAGCTTTTCATAAAGAGCTGCACGTAAATCAAAGATCACACCTTCTCCTACTTCCGTATTCAGGCGGCGCTGCATAACGCTGATAACCCCTTTCAAAGCCGGAAGCGCAAGAAGCCCCAATGAAAGCATAACCAGTCTCTGAATGTCCTTTGACGGGATGGTGAAATCGATCAGATCGCGAAGAATAAGCGGGGACAAAAGAGAAAGCCCGGAATTGGCCAGGATTAGTATTAACATTCCCGCGAGATGCCAGCGGTACGCGCTTGAATACCCTAAAACTCGCCTAAGTAGATTCCAGGTTAAACTGGGTTTCTCTTCACCAGACCGGACAAAACTATGCCAACCACTCCTACGCATTATTTAATCCTAATCGTCTCCTGAATTTTTATTAGTTGGATTATACATGCTGTCTACTAGATCAATGTTTGGGTATATTGGGAATCTCTTCGAATTTTTTAATATATAAACTTATATCAGTAATGACAAACATAAAGGAATCAATCTTTCATCGTAGAGAAAAGAAACCTGTTAACAACTGAACCTGTTCCGGAGAGATATGTTGCCCACGGCTGACAATATGTTTCAGCCTCCTTATATCTTTCGGATACTTGTTATCGTAATAAAGGATCTATTGCTTGATACAATTGATATATGCCTGTTCTGTTCTAAGAGAGGTCTGCTTCAGTTGAATGCTGTCGTCCTTACTTGCTCAAGAAGTGTTTTTCAGCGAAGATCTTGCATAACACCCCGTTGGGCAGCAAGTCAGATTGAAGGAAGATATCGGTTAGCAAAATCACCTAAGATTTTATGTGTGAGGTTTTCCAATGCTAAAAAAATTAACTTTCTTGACCATACTTGCCTGTCTACCATTAGCCTTGGCATCTTGCGATACCATAGAAGAAATGAGAGAGGGCACTTTGATTATCCAGGGGCAGGAAGAAACCGCCCTCACACAACCCGCTGTAGTACAACCTGCAAATACACCGTCTTCAAATCTTCCACTTACTGACACCGAAGATGTTGAATATCCACCCATCTCAATATATATATCTCCGCTTGGGAGCGATGATAATGACGGTAGCACTCGAGAACAAGCTTTTGCGAGTGTGAAACAAGCGCTCGAATCAGCCCAGGGAGGGGAAGTAATCTTGATTTCGGAAGGGGTTTATAACGAAGGGATAGAATTGGAAGAATTGATCGGCCCGATAATTATTATTGGAGAAGGCGATGTGGTGTTTGATGGGGAGCGAAAAAATAAAATGGGCGTTTGGTGTGAGAATTGCACTAACATTACCTTCGACAATCTCACTTTTCGTAACTACACTGATGTTGGAATTGGAGTGTACTTGAGCGACCAGATCGTAATGCGCAATCTCACCGTGCATAACAACGGCTTTGCTGTGCAGTTAGCAGACTGGGAATTTGAGGGCTATGGCATTATGGTTGATGTATCAAGTAATGTTTTAATTGAAAATAACGTGGTCTTCGAAAACGGCCCCAACCCGCAGATAATCCCGGATTTCATTATGGGGACGGGCATCAATATCTACGGCTGTACTCACTGCCGAATGATGTACAACCAGGTTTACAACAATATCGGCGGTACTCTTGTGGAAGATAGCGTGGATGTATTGGTTGAAGGTAATGAAATTTGGGGCAACGATCTGGATGCAAGCATCGACGGGTGGTGGGATGGCGGGTTGTGGATAGATGGTGGGCATGATATAGTCGCCCGCAACAACATTTTCCAGGACAACCTTGGCCCAGGGATTGAAGTGAGCAACGAAGATAACCAGGAAGTTTATGGATATGTGCTGGAGAACAATATCAGCACTGGCAATTATTTTGGCATTTACGTCTGGAACTTTGGCACAAACGGCTTCCCTGAAGAAAGTGTATTGAAGATGGTAGGCAACACATTTGAAAACAACTCCCGGCAAGATATCATGATTACCGATTGGGAGTGCCCACCTGACGACCCCTGCGACTAGAAACCCCGCATGCCATTCATCCTTACAGCACGCTATGGTTTCTTTTTGCTTCTATTTGTTCAATCAAACATTCAAGTACTGCCCAACCCCAAAATAAACCCGACTCGCCTCCATCGGATGGGAATCTCCCACTTTAAAATCACGTCATCCGAGCCTTCCATAAGAGTGGAAGGCGAGGATCCACGGCTCGTAGCACCATCAAGGTGTATACGAGACAAGGAGAGGCGAGGCTTACAACTGTCCAGTGACTTACAAATCCCCTGTGGGGACTTGCAAGGTCTTTTGTTATTGTAAGGTCTTTTCTATAGCGACATAGCAATCTCCCCCCTAGATATCTGTCATTGCGAGCATCCATAGGATGCGTGGCAATCTCCATCGCACTTGTATATACTTCCTTTGATGCAATCTCCTCCTGTGTTTGTAGAACCTTACCAAAACAACCAGCCTGTCGTATCCTTATCTTTCGGATACTTATTATCGTAAACAAGGATCTATTGTTTGATCCAATTGATATATTCCTGTTCTGTTCTCCGAGAGTACTGCTTCAATCAATTGCTGTTTCTCACATGCTCAAAAAGTTTATTGTTGTAAACAATCCTTTAACATTCACTTTTGCTGCATAAAAACTACTTCTATAATAATGATAATTCTAGAAAGCGTTTTTATTACTTAATTTAAAGCAAGACTCAAAATTGAAAGGTATCACATGCGATTTGCACATACAAATATAGCAGCAAAGGATTGGAAACGTTTATCAGATTTTTACATCAAGGTCTTCAATTGTACGGAAATACTTCCGGAACGCAACCTTTCAGGAGATTGGTTAGATCAAGCAACCGGTTTAAAAAACGCTAGGTTAGCGGGCATTCATTTATTACTGCCTGGTCATGGAGCCAGCGGGCCTACTTTGGAAATTTTCACATATGACGATACATGTGAAAGTGAACTCGTAATGGCGAATATTGCGGGTTATACGCATATTGCATTTGAAGTTGAAGGTGTTGAAGCCACATTAACTAATGCATTAAACAACGGAGCCAGGTTGTTGGGAAAAGTTACAGAGAAGATAATAGAAAATGTTGGCGTTTTGAAATTCGTATACTTTCGAGATCCGGAAGGAAATATTATTGAAATTCAATCGTGGAAAAAATAGGTCTGCCTACAAGAGCATGTGAAAGAAATGCAAGATATTTTCACCGCCCTCAAGGTAACTAAAAGACAGGGGGAAGCGAACCCTGCAAAGCAGGGTGTGGCGATCTCCTTCTCCTGTGCTTGTAGAACCTAACTAATACAACCCATCATCCCGAGGCTGGAGCCAGATTTGTCCGAGAAACCTGAAGAGTTAGGCAAGGATTCGTTTAAGTGATACTTTGATTCTCAAGGGAAGCATTGGAAAGGGAAATCAACACACAATAAGTGGACATGCCCCGTATGTAGTCTAAACGCAAGAATGGGTATCAAGGATGATCTAATGATTCGTCATGATCCCTGCGAGCAAAAAACTGGGCATGCAGTTTTCTTTATTCAAGTGGATGGTTTGACACATACTATTAATAAGGATAAGGATTTGAATTAATTATTTTACAAAACAAGTATTGTAATATTGAAGAAAAGATATGTATTAGATTCAGAATAAGAGGAATTATGAGCAGGTATGATCCACTTTATGGTTTTCTAAAAGATTTTAAAGATAAGAATGAAATAATACTTACCTTAAAAGAAATTGAGGGAATTTTAGGAAAAAAATTGCCACAAAAAGCATATACTGAAATACAACGGTGGGAGAATTCAGATAGTCATACAAAGGCAAGGGCATGGCTAAGAGCGGGCTGGAAAGTTGAAAATCCAAGCGATGTGGTAAAAACCGGCGAAGTAAAATTCGTAAAGCAATTAGACAATTCAAATAATAATGAAACAGAAAATATTGAAAAGGAAATTGAAGATAGTAATCAAGAAAACAAATCAGTAACTTCCATTTCTTGTTTGAGCTTAGTATATATGATTGGGATACCGATTATTCCATTGGGATTAGCTGACCTGCCCCCACAATATGTACCAGTTCTTATGATAGTCCAACCCATTGAATT
>CAZBCD010000152.1:0-5794 GCA_964490205.1 uncultured Pelolinea sp.
CGTTGCTATTCAAGAAGAACGCGGGGCTGAAAATTTCGAGATCGTATACTCGGAAGGCATGTTTGTAGTTGATGATGCGGCTGCTGCCATCCGCGACTATGCCAGCCAAGGATTTAACCTGGTCATTGCTCACGGCTCGCAGTACGGCAGTTCACTGCAGGAAATCGCTCCGGATTTTCTGGAAACCAGCTTTGCCTGGGGCACCACGGTAGACACCTTTGGTATGCCCAACGTGTTTGCCTATGAAGCGAAATCAGAAGAAGGCGGTTATGTAAATGGTATCATGGCTGCCATGCTGTCTGAAAGCGGTGTCGTCGGCGTTGTTGGACCAATCGAAACAGGAGATGCCAAATTGTATGTGGATGGCTTTGCAGCAGGTGTTGCCGCAACCAATGCGGATGCCCAAGTAAACACCAACTGGATCGGCTCGTTCTCCGATGTAGCTTTGGCTTCTGAAGCTGCCCAGACCCATATTGGCGCTGGAGCGGACGTGCTAACTGGTACAGCGCAGATGGTAGTTGGCGCAATCGGCGTCGCTGAAGAAAATGGCGCGCTGTGGTTTGGTACACAATCCAGCCAAACCTCGTTGGCTCCCACTATTATTGTGGCCAACCAGGTTTATCACTGGGAAGTCGTTCTCAAACAAATGATCGAATTAATTGAGGGTGACACGTATGGCGGCCAATATTATGAAATCACGCTCGCTAATGGCGGTCTCGAAGTTGAATTCAACGCGGACTATGCTTTGCCAGATGATGTTAAAGCCGCGGCCGTATCTGCCGTCGATGGCATCATTGATGGCTCAATCACCATTTTCCCGTAAAATCTAATTACCAGGGGGGGCAGATCATACTGCCCCCCTTAGCAATCATCTTCTTAATTATTAACCTAATCAATTAGATCAAAGGATGCAATCAGTCATGACAGCAAACCAATTACTACCTACTGGACATAGGAAAATCTCACAGCTTGAAATGATTGATATCACCAAGCGTTTCCCTGGCGTGATCGCAAACAATAAGGTTAATTTTGATGTGCACGCGGGTGAGGTGCACGCGCTTCTAGGAGAAAACGGGGCCGGGAAAAGCACCTTGATGAAAATACTGTATGGTTTGTATCAGCCTGAAGAAGGACAGATAAAACTTGATGGGGAGCAAGTAAGGATTGAATCGCCGGCTGATTCGATTAACCTTGGAGTTGGGATGATCCATCAGCATTTTATGCTGGTTGAATCATTGACCGTTACAGAAAACGTTGCCCTGGGATTGCCCTCGTCTAAAGAGCCGCTAACCGATTTAGATAAAGTCTCTGTCCGCATTCTTGAATTAGCCGAGATATACAGCTTGCAGGTTGACCCTGATGCTTATGTGTGGCAGCTCGCCGTAGGCCAGCAGCAGCGCGTTGAAATTATCAAAGCTTTATACCGGGGGGCAGCATTATTAATCTTGGATGAACCCACAGCCGTACTCACCCCTCAGGAGGTAGATGGATTCTTTGTTACCATGCGCCAAATGGTTGATGATGGACACGCCTTGATCTTCATTTCCCATAAACTTCATGAAGTACTTGACATCAGCCATCGCGTTTCTGTGCTTCGGGACGGGCGCATGATGGGAACGATTCCAACGCAGGGGGCAACAAAAAGGAAATTAGCAGAGCTGATGGTCGGTCGTGAAGTAGGATTGAAGAAAGAGCGAGTAACGATTGATTCGACTGAAACGCGACTTATATTCAAAGATATTTGCGCTCAAAGCGATCGGGATACTCCGGCCTTGAAAGATGTGAACCTGGAAGTCTGTGCGGGGGAGATATTGGGTGTTGCTGGCGTTTCCGGAAACGGGCAAAAAGAATTAGCTGAAGTGATCACCGGCCTGCGATTAACAACGGAGGGACAGATTCTGTTAGAAGGAGAAGATGTTACTGGCAAATCTCCAAAAGAATTAATGGATAAAAGCATGTCATATATTCCCGAAGAGCGCATGCGAGATGGGGTGATCAAAGAATTCACTTTAGCAGAAAACCTCATCTTGCGCGAGCACAACCAGGTGCCATACGCAAATAAAGGATTTCTTAATCTGAAGAAAATCTCAACTCATTCTGATAAAATGATCGGAAGTTTTAATATTAAGACTCCCTCACAAGAAACAATGGTTAATAATTTGTCAGGTGGAAATATCCAGAAATTGGTTCTGGCAAGAGAACTATCTCGAAAACCACGCACGCTGATCGCAGCTCAGCCTACACGCGGGTTGGATATTGGCGCAACCGAGTATGTTCATTTGCGGTTACTAGAGCAAAGAGAGGAAGGGACTGCAACTCTATTGATTTCTGAAGACCTTGACGAAATTCTAGCATTGTCAGACCGGATTGCGGTAATTTTTGAGGGAGTAATCATGGACGTGATAGACCGCGAAGAAGCAACTCCAGAAAAACTTGGCCTTTTAATGGCTGGTGTAGAGAGCTAAAATCCGGCACTTTATAAAAATGCAATATCTTCTAAAAACTACCAAATAATACTAAACGAATTATCAGGATGGGTATTTGACGACCACAAAGTATGATCATCTCCCTGAGCTAATATTCGGCCATGATCAAAAGTATTAGGCCTAAAATCTACCCGCGCGCTTCTCCTTTTATTGATGAACACAGCATAGAAATCACTCAACACGCAGCGATCCTAAAAATGCATCGATCCAATCAAGTTTAGGTGAGAACTCAGCCTCATTCTGATTCAACAACTGCTCAAAACCTTCAAAATATTGCTGCACTGTGGCGAAATCTGCCGCCGCGTAAACATCTACGGGAATTTCCCCAACCTCCGGCAGTTGTGAATACAATAATCTGACAACAGCTTTGATATAGTATTTCCCGTTGTCTGTGAGGCCCTGGAAAACATACACCAGGTTCTCGTTATCCACAGGGACCATATCCTGGATGCCGTACACAGTTACAAATCTGACACCGGACCCATTTCCGAAATCAAGCCCACTCAGGTTGGAATTGAACTGCTGATGGTCACACATATGGAAAAATGTACTCAATGGTAATTCCGGGACACAATCACTGAAATTGTTAATACTATCGTTCAGTCTATACAGATCAGCAATAATACCCGGGGCAATATCTAACACATCTTCGTACTCCTGCAGCGGGACAACATACACTTGAGTCTGCTCCATATACAAGTTGAAGTGCACAATGTCAGGGTGAGCATATTCATATCCTCCACCGCTTGAAGCCGGAATGGTCTCAATATGCGGCGCAATATCTATTACCAGCTGGGGATCATAGTGAAGTTTAATTCCATCTTGCTCGAAATAGAATTCTTCTGAAGGTGCTTCAGCTTTTTCTGGTTCTGAAGCATCCTGTTCTTCGGGCTGAGCATTGATTTCCGGGCTGCTGCACACGATAAGGGTGCCCAAAGCAAGAAACACAAACCCCAAAAACAATCCTTTATTTGATTTTCGGTTTGCCATCATTAATCCTCCTCCTTAAATAAATTATTATTGGATAGCATCTTATTCAAGATTCTATATTGATTTATTAGCAGGTGCAGCGATTCACACTTTCCTATATTATAGGAGTAATTAGACTATGGTGTTTTTTCAACAGGTTTCTGATTTTGCCCCTTAGGTACAATACGAGATTCCATTATATTGCACAAATAATTTCTGCCAAATTCTTATTACTGATCAATAATGACATCCGCATTATTTATATTTGTGGCTGCAAACAGAAACTCACGATGATCGATTTCTGTCAGGCATACCGAAATGGTTTGAAAATCAGCATTTATGGCGGGCAACTTTCCTTGATCCAATAAGACATAATAATATTTTCCAGTATTCAAATCATTGACAGCAGAGAATATGACCGCCTCTTGTGATGATTGGGTGGTCTCTAAAATGGCATCGTACAATTCCTTAACTCCAACACTGACATTACTAATGATTTTAGAAAAGCAGACACCCGGGGTGCCTGCACAAGGAGCACCGCCATCAGGAATAAGAGTAATATACGAACCTTGATTCAACTGAAAGACCGCCGGGGTTTGTTCCATTGTGCATTCATTTTCCAAATATGATACAGGTCTGACAAACAACTTAATGATAATTGGGGTAAGTGTAATAACAGAAATCAGAATTGTTGTATATGCCAGCATTGAGTTTGGGCATAAGATATGTTTTTTGATATTCTTATTTTTTTTAATTAAATCTATTTTATCCAGCAAATGAGCTATACCCGCAACAGGTAATAGCATTAAGAACGGGATCGTTACTGCATATGTACGCATTGAGCTTGAATCTCGGGGCGGCGCAAATGGCACTGAAAGTATGATGCCCGCAAACACCAGCAGTTCAAATTGTTGAAACGGATTTTTAATATTTCGAAAAGAGTGAACTAATTCACAACCGGTAAAAAACCAAGCCGTTGCCCATAGCAAGTAAACAATGAACGAGTTTCCATAACCGGTAATGAAAACAAAGGCATTATCGATTCCTGGTAAAAAGAAGTCGCGAAATGCTTTAAAGGAACCAATCGCTAATCCCAGGGGATAACGTTTAATATTCATTAAAGCCAGATTGAGGATTTCGTATGTATTAGTTAATCCCGGAAAATCTTTCTGGTGACTGGTCCAACCAGCCCCACCCTTGGATTGACCATAGATGGCAAAGGCAAAAGAGGAATAGGGCATTTTACCAGGATCTACGAGAAGCTGGAATACAAGATAATTGATTAAGAAACCCAGCAAAACAGCGGCTGCTGCCCACCCAAAATTTGTAAATGAGAATCGCTTTTTGTTAAATGCAAACCCTGAAAAAACCGCCAGAGCAGGCAGCACAAACATCGCTCCTGAACGCGCATTCAAAGCCAGAGTGACCATCAGAATTCCCACTACTAGAAATTTTTTACTCTCTCGGCGTATCCCAAAGAGCAATAATGTCCAACCAGTCAATGACAATATCATGCCCAATTGCTCGGAAACGAGATGAGGTATGAACCGCGCATAGAAACCATACACTCCAGCCATTAATAATGATGCGGGTAAAGGGCCAAATTCCACCTGTGCTTCGTCAAATAGGAAATAAAAAGAGATTGCACATAATGAAACCAGAATCATTAATGTTGTCTGAATATTATTCCGGGTTAATGCAATCAATAATGCTAAAAATCCAGAGAATATCGGGCGGGCGCTGGTCATCGAATTAATAAGCTTCCCGTTTAATATATTTCGTGTATCCAGGTAATAGTACATACTATCGCGGTGAGGGATCAAACCACCAACTATCTTCTGTGTAGAAACTCCGGTCGTCCAGTAATATGAGAGCGGGATAGCAAAAAGAAGAAGAATAACCAACAATGAGATGAAAGCTTTAACTTTTTTAACCTGGGTGCATAAATAAAAAGCAAATATGGAAATTATTAACATAAAGAAAGTATTATTGAACAATTTACCGATAGATTGAGGAATACCAATACGCAGAACAATTACAAACAGACTGATGGATATAAATATTGTGGTAAGGCAGATAAATATGTTCTTAAAATTATTAATTTTTTCGTTATTCTTCATCGGATCAGTACCTGAATGGTAAGTAAATTTTAGAAAGCTGATTAAGATTAATTATATCTTCCTATGGTCTATTAATGAATTTCAATATCCCTTTATAAAAGTGAAATTGGCATACCTCCAAATTTAGTACCACTCAGAACATCTTATAAATTGTAAATAAATCTAGATATTT
This sequence comes from uncultured Pelolinea sp., assembly GCA_964490205.1. Classification (GTDB taxonomy): domain Bacteria; phylum Chloroflexota; class Anaerolineae; order Anaerolineales; family Anaerolineaceae; genus Pelolinea. The sequence goes on from CAZBCD010000152.1 coordinate 5,748, forward strand.
GAAAATTTGAGTCACCTTTCCTGTTGTCAGGTGCACACAATGGGCGC
>CAZBCD010000153.1:0-5730 GCA_964490205.1 uncultured Pelolinea sp.
CCCGAAATGGGTATATTATCTCCTTCTTTTTCCTGATTTTTCCACACCCTCTTTTCTCCCAGGTCCAAACTCGAAATTTGCACGACTTCTTTAAAAATACTACATTCATTTAATTTGAATATCAGACCCGTTTTTTTAGTTTTATAAAAAAGAATTATATGAATTTTCTCTTTCTCTACCAAACACGAAACTACACTATGCAAAGTATCCTGATCGAACCCGTAAACATTCTCGCCGACTTTCTTGAGAATTCTTTTCTCAATTGGAGTGATTAAATTTCTTGCTTGAGATTGATTACATGCCTTTACGGTGATTCTTATGTCTACCTGCCCGGGATTTGCGGTTATCCCAACCGAAGGAATATCTAATTTTTCAAGGTCACCAATTAAACTGTCAATTCTTGACTCGCCAATCCCAGCTGTGTGAATTATCCGGGAAATAGTTGTACTTTCGAGATTATAAGTTTTTTTTAGGAGACGAATAATTTTATTATTGAGTAGAAAATCCATTTCCGCTGGAACCCCTGGTAAGCTGATTAGGGTCTTGTCTTTCTCGAAAATGTAAAAGGCGGGAGCAGTACCTACGGGATTTTCAATAGGGATAGCGTTCTGCGGTATAAATGCTTGTCTCTTATTATTTGCGGTTGGTATACGGTTAAAGGCTTTAAATCTGGATTGGATTTGTTCCCATAGGTGTTCGTGAAAGATCAGCTTTTCACCGTAAACATCTGCAACCGCCTTTCTGGTAGGATCATCAACAGTAGGTCCCAATCCGCCAGTTGTAATAACAATCTCCGCGCGTTTTATGGATTGTTTAATTAGATCTGTGATCCTTGATTGATTATCCCCAACAATTGAGGTGCGATATATATCGATGCCTATTTGATTTAATGCTTTCGCAATGAAAGCAGTATTTGTATCAGAAATTTCCCCGAGAAGAAGCTCGGTTCCTATTGCAATGATCTCGGCGCTGGGCATATATCCTTTATATTAGACAGAATAATCATGTTGATGGGTTAGTTTAACAGGGAATCATTCTTTGTCAAATCGTGTACATATGATGATGTGATAAATTTAAGAAGTATTAATTATTATATAAGTAACCTTATGGGAAATTTTCATCTAGCAAATAGAGAATTGGGGGAGTGGGGAGAACAAATTGCAGTAGATTATTTAAATAATCACGATGTGAAAATTATTGATCGGAATATACGAACAAATTATGGTGAGATTGATATTCTTGGACAGAAAGATGGCGTCCTTATTTTTTTTGAAGTGAAGACAAGACGTACTGAGGATTTTGGCAACCCGGAAGATGCAGTGAATTACCTAAAACAAGAACATATGAGAAATTCAGCCCTTGGATTTATCCAATCTAATCAGGAAATAGATTTGGATTGGCGAATAGATGTAATTGCGATTTATGTTGGCAAAAAAAATAAATTACAAATACGATGGTTTGAAAATGCGATTGCCGATTGAGAAACCATTAATTATTATTATTGGTCCTACAGCAGTGGGTAAAACTGAAGTATCTGTCAATTTAGCTGAAGAGCTTAATGGGGAAATCATTTCGGCAGATTCACGCTTATTTTACCGTGGAATGAATATCGGTACCGCCAAACCATCTTCCGCTGATCAAGAGCGTATTAGGCATTTTCTTATTGATGTTGCGGATATTGATGAAACCTGGAGTTTGGCGTTATTTCAGGAAGCAGTATCTCGAATTGCTGATGAAATTCGAGGAAGAGGTAATATTCCTTTCATGGTGGGTGGAACAGGTCAATATGTGAGAGCTATCATTGAAGGGTGGTGTATCCCTCCCCAAGAACCAAATTCAGAATTGCGTGAAAAACTTCAATTATGGGGTTGCGCAATAGGTTCTGAAAAAATATATGAAAAATTACAAATACTTGATCCAGCTGCCGCGGAGAAGATAGAGCAGCGTAATATGCGACGCACAATTCGCGCGCTTGAAGTGATCTTCTCAACTGGTCGATTATTCTCAGCCCAGAGAGATCGGAAACCTATCGATTTTCAATACAAACTTATCGGATTGTTGAGAGATAGGAAGGAATTATATCAACGGATCGATAAAAGAATTAATTGTATGTTCAGGGCTGGATTACTGGAAGAAGTACAGGTGATCCTTGATAATGGCTTTGAAAGAAATTTACCTTCGCTATCCGCAATAGGGTATAAAGAAGCGATAGCATTGCTATATGGTGAAATTGATCAGGAGGAAGCGATTCGATTGATGAAGCGCCGAACGCGTCAATATGTAAGAAGACAGGCTAATTGGTTCAAGGAAAGTGATCCGAAGATAAAGTGGTTTAAAATGAAGCCTGGTGTCAATGAAGCCATAAGATCTTTCATTCTTTCACCAGATGGATGGCAACATGAATAAGAATAACCAATATGTACAAAAGCCCTGGGTGGATAAATATGATAGCCATGTTCCAAAGAAAATTGAGTATCCACAAAGCACTATAAACACGTTTTTGTATGAGACACAAAAAAAATTCCCTTTGCGTACATTTATCCGTTATCAATCAAAAGAATTTACCTATCAATTTATTGCTCAAACGATCGAAACTTTGGCAAATAATTTATGGCATCTTGGTGTATTAAAAGGCGACCGAGTGGCTGTAATACTTCCGAATATTCCACAATTCATTATCGCTTATTATGCGACTTTAGCTGTAGGTGGGATTGTTGTTGCGATGAACCCGAGGTACACACAAACCGAGTTGGAATTTCTTTTTAATAAATCTGGCGTTACTTTTTTGTTCTGTTTGGATTCACACTTGAATATTGTTAATTCGATCAATCAGAAACATAGAATCCATACGATCATAGCCACGGAAATCAGTGATTATCATAATTTAGCAAAGAAGCCAACTCATCAAAACGATGAGCTTCTAATAAAGAAAGAAATTCGTTTCTTAGAACTTATCTCAAAAAACTTAGATCGCGTTCCTAAAGCGAATGAAAACGTTTATCCAAATGACCCCGCTATTTTTCAGTTTAGTGGAGGAACGACAGGAGTACCTAAAGCTGCGGTTGGCTTACATCGAAATGTTGTAGCTAATGTAATTCAATTTTACAGATGGTGCAATCTAGGAGAAGGCGAAGAAGTAATCTTGGCTGCAATTCCCTTGTATCATGTGTATGGAATGGTGTTGGCAATGAATATGGGTGTTGCGATTGGCGCAAAAATTGTCCTTATTTCAGACCCAACAGATGTGGATTTAATCCTTAAGCAAATTGAAGAAAACCGCGTAACCTTTTATCCTGGTGTACCTACGATGTACCACGCGATCAATAATAATGAAAATGCAAAAAGAGGAATATGTAAGTTAAATTCAATCAAAGCGTGTATCTCTGGTTCTTTTACACTTCATCCACAGATAAAAAAGGAATTTGAGCAATTAACAGACGGAAAACTAATAGAAGGATATGGTTTATCCGAAGCACCTACAGCAACCCACTGCAATCCGCTTTACGGAAAGAATAAAATCGGTTCTATTGGAATACCGCTGCCTGACGTTGAAGCACGAATAGTAGACTTGGAGGAGGGGAAAAAGGTTTTACCATCAGGAAAAGCCGGGGAATTAATTGTAAAAGGACCTCAAGTAATGGCAGGATATTATCTTCTCCCAAAAGAAACCTCATTAGCAATTCGTAATGGATGGCTTTTTACAGGGGATATCGCAAAAATGGATGAAGATGGATATTTCTTTCTGGTTGATAGAAAAAAATCGCTTATTAAGGTGAATGGTTTTCAAGTTTGGCCGAGTGAGGTTGAGGCTGTAATCAATTCTCATCAAAAGGTCAAGGAATGTGGGATTGGCGGAATTCTAGATAAAAAGCATGGAGAGCGGGTTGTTTGCTGGATAGTACCGGAGAAAGAAAATGAAATTAGTATCCAAGAGATAACTAATTGGTGTAAATCTAAATTGGTCGGATATAAAATACCTTCGGAGATAATATTAATTGATAAAATTCCTCGGACAGGCGTTGGGAAAATCTTACGGCGAACATTGGTCGCGGAATATAACGGAAAAAAAGAGGTTTGATTTCTTAATCAGACCTCTTTTAAAAATCATGCGGCTATCGTTGGTACACCGCTATTTTTTTCAATAGGCGGTGGGAATATCTTATCAAATTCCTTCCTTGAAATAGTCTCTACTTCTAATAATCTGTTTGCTACTTCGTCTAGTTTTTTCCGATATTTTGTAAGAATTTTCTTTGCCCGTTTATAAGATTCAGTAACAAGATTCAGGACTTCCTGATCGATTTTTTCTGCAACAGCATCTGAATAGTCTCTTTGCTCACCAAATTCCTTACCTAGAAATACCAATTCGTCATTTTTCCCGTATGCCATGGGTCCAAGATCAGGGCTCATACCAAGCCGAGTGACCATTTTACGTGCAAGCTTAGTTACTCTTTCAATATCATTAGCTGCACCAGACGTGATATCGTTGAAAACAATCTCTTCAGATGCCCGCCCGCCTAAAAGACCAATAATCTCGGCAATCATCTTATTCTTTGAGATCAGGGTTTGGTCATTTTCAGGAAGTGCGATTGTATAACCAGCTGCCATACCTCTGGAGATGATTGAAATTTTTTGCACCTTGTCGGCTTCTGCCATTGATGCCATCACAATTGCGTGCCCGGCTTCATGGTATGCAATTATGAGTTTTTCATCTTCACTGATTAATCTGCTTTTGCGCTCTGGACCCGCGATCACTCGCTCAATAGCTTCTTCAAAATCCTTCTGATTGATCTGCTTATTATTTTGTCGAGCAGCCAATATGGCACCTTCATTGATAAGGTTTTCAATATCAGCACCTACAAATCCTGGCGTTATCTTTGCCAGGACGCTTAAATCAACATCCGGGCCGATTGGCTTTCCTTTGATGTGTACTTTAAGTATGGCCTCTCTACCGCGTATATCAGGTCGGTCTAAAACAACACGCCTATCAAAGCGTCCAGGTCGCAAAAGGGCAGGATCTAATATGTCAGGGCGATTTGTGGCTGCCATTATGATGACGTTTGTGTCAGTATCAAACCCATCCATCTCGACAAGCATCTGGTTGAGGGTTTGCTCACGTTCATCGTGACTGCCACCTAATCCTGCACCCCGGTGGCGTCCGACGGCATCGATCTCATCGATAAAAATGATACATGGCGAATGTTTTTTCGCCTGGTCAAATAAATCTCGAACTCGGCTGGCACCTACGCCAACAAACATTTCGACAAATTCAGAACCTGAAATGGAGAAGAAAGGTACACCCGCTTCTCCTGAAACAGCTTTAGCTAATAAGGTCTTACCTCCACCTGGGGGGCCAACTAAAAGAACTCCCTTTGGTAAACGTGCGCCTAATGAAATGAATTTCTGGGGATCCTTTAAGAACTCCACGACTTCTTGCAACTCTTCTTTTGATTCATCTGCGCCCGCAACGTCAGCAAACGTTACTTTTGGTTGGTCCCCCGAGAACATTCGCGCGCGTGATTTACCGAAAGACATCGCGGCATTATTACTACCCTGTGCCTGCCGAAAAATAAAGAAGAAGGCTGCCCCAACAATAATAAATGGGAGGATATATCCCAGGAAGGATAGGATGTTTACCCATGGACTGGGTTGTTGAACTTCAATAGAAATAAAAGATGCATCAAGATCTTCTCCAGTAACCCCATAGGCAATTAATTGATCAATCAATGAGGT
>CAZBCD010000154.1:0-5712 GCA_964490205.1 uncultured Pelolinea sp.
GCAGCTTACCTCTCTTACGCTTTCAAAGTTGCACTTGCTAGTTGAATTCAAGCTTTATACTAGTAAGTTCAATAGGGAAGAATTTATCTTGTTTTAATCATGAGCATAGGATTATTGGAACTTAACATACCGCCATATCTGGGAAGAAAGGCATAAAAACCACGAAAAAGGCTTCATATGTGGGTAGTGAGAGTCCTGCTTAAGTCAGAGGACTCATAAGCCCTTGCCATGGTTTCAAATCTCTCCCCCACCATTATTCATTTAATGTGCATTAAGGAGAACGGCACTTATCACTCTCCACTGGAGGATGATAAGCCTTCGCCATCTTTTGATTAATTCCATAGGTGGGGAAAAGGGGAAAGAGGGGTACGGTAGGAACGGATCTATAGTATGACAGAAGATAAGGTAAACACAGGAGAAGGAGATCGCCATGTCAATTCTGGCCCGCCTCCTCCAATAGGGAGAGGAGAGAAAGACGGGTGGGGGTGGTGCGTTGAGAACGCACCCTACTAACTGAACATATTCAGCATAATTGACGGAATTTATCCCAAATTCTGACCATTGCCCAGGTATCCAGCTGGCAATACTTGAGCAAAGCGCCTTTCGTTTTTTCTACCTCATCTGCGGGCGTACTGTCGTTGATCATGCCCCACCACGCGACCATGGCCTGATCGCCTGCCCCTATTTGCATGTCTTCGTAACTCAGCTCGGGGACCATGACCGGAAGAACATTTTTAATGGACCAACTGCCTTTGAAACCCGGGTGCAGATACCAGCCGTTCTTGACAAAGTCCGAGAGATCATAAATTCTCTCGTTGAGATCAAGGAGGAAATCGGCATATTCCGGATGGATGACTGCCAACTCTTTGTGCCTGGCCATTTCGAAGGATTTATTCCAGACGAAGATGGTGCCGGTATCGCCCATATCACCCCTTAGCTGCCGCAAAAGGGGAATGGATGGGTCGTCTTTGGTGACAGCGAGGTGGTCTGTGTGGATGACCTCTCCATCAGGTGATTCCATTTTGTGCAGGGAGTACTGAAAGACCACCTGCTGCTGGGGATGATAGCCGTCGAACCTCGGTATCGCGATTATGCAGGTTTCATAATCAAGGAAATATAAGGGATACACGAAGCGCTGAAATTCCCCTTGTATGGCTTCATGATCGATGTGTTCTTTGTTTGTACACGCGACTTCTATGATCAGGCGCTGCTTATCGTTCAGCGGAAAATCCACGGGGACGTCTTTGATATCGAGAATGCCCTGCTCGAGCAGTTGGATCTTCTTATTCTCCCTGATGTAGGAAATATCGTAGATGGAGTAGTCCGGTAGATTTGGATGGCATAAGGAAGGACATGGGCAACTACCAGGCTTGTAACAATGCGGTATGCCACCCATGGAAGCGGAACCTGCGGTATCCCATGCCAAGGGGAGAACCACTTTGACTTGATCGGCAAATTCCAGAGCTTTTTGAGTAACGTCTTCTGTGACAAAGAGCCGCTCAATATCTAATTGACTTTCTCTGACATACTCTTTGTTCAGATGAAGGATAAACAAGCGGTCCATTTTATGCTTTTCTGAAAGCACAAGATATTGATAGGCAACATCAAAATAATTCTCACGTTTGACACCTGTACCGCTTTTAATTTCATAGAGATCATATGAATCTGTCCGTGATTTGTATACCAACGCATCCGATCTTAGGGTGTAGTTTTGATGAGAATAAGTTTTTTGCCAATGAAGGGTTTCATCCTTTGATTGGTTAATTATGACTGCATGTATATATTGTTTGGCTAATTTCTCAACTTGATATCCCTGGTTCATAATATGGATCTCAAGGTCGGAGGGTGGTTTTTCGATGCGGTCGTGTCTTTTTGCCCACAAGTGCAGGGGGGCATCGAGATATGAGAGGAAATCAGATTTTGTTAATGATGTAGATTTATTCATATGTGTATCTTATAACAAAATTGTGATCAGGGACAATATTTAACCTCTTTCCCATTTTGCTGTGTTGTAATGGTGAAGAAACAAGGAGGGTGCATCAACGAAAGTATATACAAGTGCGATGGAGATTGCCACGCATCCTACGAACTGATTTTTTCCAGTTGGACCCCTGTTTTTGGATTATCCTATAGTTTATGCTATGCTAAGTTAAATCTTGACGGGTCGTTTTTATAATAAGGAGGAAATGATGGATAAGAATAAGAAAAGAGCAGTTATTCTTGATTTGTTGATACTGATGACATGTGTGCTTCTGCCGGCCTGCGGTAGACGCGCGGCCGCGCTGGAGGAAGCTGCAAGTGCCAGTGTTGGCATTGGTGCAGCCGCGGAAGCCCCCTCTATTGAAGCGGTGGAAGCTGAACCCTGCCCGTATGGGACGGATGTGGAAAAAGACTGGCCTGTGCGCATCTGCGATGGGTTTGACGACAACAGCCGCGACTGGATGGAGGAAATCGGCAGCAGCGACCTGGCGGAATATGACATCAAGGTTGCAGATTCAAAATACGTAATTGATTACACTGGAAAGGCCCATTCGGGCTATACCAGCGGCGGATTCACCTGGGTACCGCTGGCGAACGGGCAGGATTTTACCCTATCGGTCACCGGTATGATGGATTCGGTCAATAAATACATCGGTTGGGGTATCGTCTTCCGCGGCAGCGAGGGCAATCTCTACCTTTTCCGCATTACAAAGGACGGCCGCTACGCGCTTGAGATTGTCGAAGGTGGCGTACGCGGCGAGCTGATCGAATGGACGACCCACAGCGCTGTGATACAGGACGCACCCAACCGGCTGACGGTCACCGCGGACGGGAGCACGGTGGAGCTGTATATCAACGGTACTCTGCTGGAAACCCTAACCGACGCGGAGCTGGGTGGCGACTTGATCGCGCTTGCCGTGATGGGACAGGAAGGCGTGCGGGTGGTGTATGAATTCGACGACCTGATCATCCAGGCGCCGTGAAGTGATAATGATTGTTGGTATTCGATCCACATAATAGGTGCCTATCAGGTTGAGGAGTGAATCCACAGAGAGAATTATTTTGATACGGCGTTGATGATTGTGTTCTCAAACTGCTCACGGTCAAGTGTGTGTGCGGCATAAATGGGCATGCCTTTTTCAGCATCCAATATCCGACCCCATTTGTGCCCTGCTTCCGTAACAACATCAACTCTGCGTTTTTTGAATTGTGCCAGGGATGGATCCAATGCGCAGGCGGTTGTGATCGGGTCCCATAGATAAAAATTATTGTTCGCGCGCAGCTTAACGACCAGCAGGTGAAGCATCGAGCTGATGAATTCTCCTGCAGGCGTTTTACCTTTGGACCTCAGCCGGGCAATGAAATCCTGTGTGACCGGAATCTGATTGGTCGCGTCCAGGGGTACTAACCAGACTGGTACGCCTGAATCCAACACGGTTTTTGCAGCCAGCGGATCGCAGAAGAAATTCCATTCAGCGGTCGTGTTGGCTTTCCACATTGCGATCTCCTTGATATTGCCGGGTACGTCCAACGCGCCACCCATGATATAGATACCCCTGATTTTTGATTTCAAATCAGGGTATTTCATCAAGACTGTTGCCAGGTTGGTCTGCGGACCAACCGCAGCGAAGGTGACTTTCTGTTTTGATTCCCGTAAGATTTGGCTGATGAGGGCCACCGAATCATGAATCGGCAGGGAAGGATCTGCTTGTGGGGTTTTGAGCCACATCATGCGGTCAATAACGAAGCGCATCAAAAGGGGAAAGTGCTGATTACCTTTGAGTGGTTTGGGCGGTCCGAAACCGACTGGTACACGCAGTTTTTCAGCAAGCGTGAGCAGGCGCTGGGCGTTACGCGCGCCGGTTCTTCCGTGTACTTCACCAGTACCGGAAACACTAACTGCCAGCAGATCTACATGAGGGTGCAGCGCCGCAAAAAGCACGGCTACCCATGAATCGGGAGACATATCGGTGTCGAGGATAACCGGAATCTTTCTGATCTTTTTGGTCTTTAGAGAATTGCTCATCGGAACCCACCAATCTAATAGTAAAAAGAATTTATAAAATTGATTATATCAATGTATAAAGCGAGAACATCAAGGACATTAATTGAACTTGTCTTATATTCCTTTCTCCTATAAGGTAAGGAATACAGGCGGGATTAAAGGCCAGCTAATCCCATCTCACGCACTTCCGCTTTTACCTCATCGTACAACCGCTGCCAGGCTGGAATGGGTTGTAATGTTTTCAAGTCATAAGCCTTATCAAATCTTACACCCGGGTTTCCATTCCGCATTTGGAAGACGTGTTCATAGCGGCTGAGCAGTCCGGCCACCATTTGATTTGCCTGGCTAAGGGTTAGACCCTGCCCAGCAGCTGCATGGCCCACTTCGCCCATCCAACGTGCTTCCAACCCGGTTCCGTTTGGCAAGAGCCCATCTGCCGAGCCGACTCCTTCCAAATGCCCACCGCTAACAGTGATGACGATCGCATTGGCTGCCACTTCATACAGCAGTTCTCTGGTAAGCGCACCGCTTTTCGGGTAAATGTCAGAAACGATGATGCACGGCGCGTTTCGAGCAAATGCCTGCTCGACAGCAGACTGCACCCACATGACTCCGCGTGTGCTGGTTGCCACTTGACGGATATGAATGGGGTGCAATATGTGATAATCTGCCCGGCATACCCGGTTTGCCAAAATAAAGGATGCCACCTGTACAATCGCGGCACCGGGCGCATCTCCGCCTAAACCACCAACCATCACAGCAGCCAAAGAAGCATTTCGCATTCCATATTCCACAGAGTTTAATGCGCGGGCCATGTTGATCTGGTCAATGATAAATTCATTGAACAACGCTACCAGGTGAGAGTCCACCGGGCGCAAATAATCTGGGTGCGAAATTGCCAGATCGCCAAGTTCAGTAACGGCGCTTTGCCCGGCCAATAGCCCCATTCCCGGTCTTCCAACGCGATCAAGCGCATCGCGTAAATTGCGCAGTTCCCATCGGGCGGCATGGATCTCCATTGGACTTCCGGTTTCCACAATCCGACCATCCACCTGAGTAATAGAGCCGCATGTAGCCAGGTCAACTATTGGCTCCTGCATCCAACTCATCACACACGGCATGAATAATTCTTCTGGTGTGGGTGCTCCAGGGTTCCCAGCCCAAACAAGCGGCGGGCGTTTATCCATGATCTTTCGGGCATACAACCGCCGCGCATCCTCACCCTCGCCCATCTGTAAGCTACCAGGCATTCGGTGTACCCCCTCGGTGAGCTCATCCTGGCTGAAAGTGATTACCCGACCGGTGGTAATACAATAAATACCTGAGGAAGCTGCCAGCTCCATACCCGCCTGGAAAAGACGGTCCACCAGATCGCCATCTTGTGGGATGACACGCTGTTTGTCCCATTCCAGTTGGTATTTCTTAACCAACTGCCTGACAGGCAGGACCACAAAGTCCATATCCCAATCGCTTTTTTTGACTAGCTGCCCTGTCTTTGACCGATCCAAAATATCAAGATAAGAATGAATCAAAATTAACCTTCCTTCTGGGGAGTGGAGATCAATCGCAAAAACGAGAAGAAATTTCTAATTCTATATACACGTAAGTTTCTATGAGAAAATGGTATAAAAAAGTTGTTTTTAATAATTATATATGAGGCCTAAAAGATTCCATGCTGGATTCAAGTCTCAAGTGCAACCGTGATTATTTAAGAATACCACAGGAGA
>CAZBCD010000155.1:0-5670 GCA_964490205.1 uncultured Pelolinea sp.
GGGTGACATTTTCATTGGTGGATTAGGGTGACATATTCACTGGTGAATGACAGCGGTGTCGAAAAACACCGCCTTATTATTTTTAAGTATATTGAAAGGGCATTATCAAGCCCCCAATTTTAGTGCCGCTCATTAGTGGACACTTTTAAGCTCGGCAGAATTTGACAAAATGAGATGCTTAGCACACAGCCGTTTCAAGAACGAAGTGTACATCAATAAAAACTAGAAAAGATGAAATTTCGATGTATGCCTGCGAGCTTATTCTTCCACGGGATAAGCAGCGATGCCAAGTGTTCCGGGGCCGAAGTGAGCTGCCAGAGAAATTGAGAGTTCACCCATAATGGCTTCCTCGCAATTGAAACCTTCGATGACGCGCTGGAGGAGATCTATCCCAGATTGCTTGTCGCGGGCAAATACAATACCCGCCATGATGCGCTGGTCCCCAAACGTTTTCTTTATTTTATTGAAAACGAAATCAATGGATTTAGCGCGGGAGCGCACTTTCTCGCCCATTTCGAGTGTACCATTTTTAAGTTCGATGATGGCTTTTACGTTCAATAAAGATGCCAGTGCTGCCTGAAGGTGCTTGATACGGCCGCTCATTCGGGCAAACTTCAAGGTATCAAGAGTAAACACCAATTTATGCTGCTCTCTAATTTGTTCAAGCCGTTTAATTATCTCCGGTAATGATTTTCCATTTCGGTCCATAACGCGGGCGTCTTTTGCCATCATACCCATCAAAACTGTACCAGATGCGGAATCGAATGGGGTGATATTGAGTTCACCTTTCAATTCCTTCGCGGCCTGATTGCATGAGTCCATCGTGCCGGAAAGCTTTTCGGTAACGTGGATGGATAAAACCTGGTCGCCTTTTTTTGCGATCTTACGGTAGAACTCAACGAATTGAAAGGGCGATGGTTGTGAAGTGGAGGGAATAGCTCCTTCTTTTTCAACCAACTGGTAAAATTCTTCATAACTGATATCGATTCCCTGGAGGTAATTCTTTCCCTTGTGGATGATGTTAATGGGGATCAAATCTATATCATACTTTTCCTGCCAACCTTCAGGCATATCACCGGTTGTATCTAATACGATTTTTAGCATATTATTCCTTTCATTGATTAATAGCGCAGAATTTAATTATACACAATTCACAACCCCTTTGGTTGTATTTGGTTGCCGCGATTTTAAGGCTCCAATTCGATATAAAGACGCTTATTGATCCTGCCTTTGCTTTTATAATCAGTGATATGGATTGTGCTGACCTCGGAGGTGTTGTTTACGTGCGTACCACCATCCGCCTGGAGGTCAAGACCGACGATCTCAACCGTACGTACCTCCTTTATGTGCTGGGGGAGTAAGTTGATCTTTGTGCGAATTAGATCCGGGATCTTAAAAGCTTCTTCGCGGGAATGGATTGCAACGCGCACATCTCGTGCAGCCGCGACCTCTTTATTGACTGCACTTTCAATCACGGCGACAAGATCTTTGGTGAGATTCTCAAATTCAAAATCCATTCGCCCTTTGAGCGGCTCCATGTCTCCGCCGGTGACGAGCGCTCTATAATCTCGGAATATCGTTCCACATAAAATGTGCATGGCGGTATGGGTGCGCATTACTTCATAACGTCGATCCCAATCGATGGTTCCGGTAACCTCAGATCTATCCTCAGGTATCGGTTCTCCCTCTTCCAAAATATGAAGGATACCATCGGGGCTGTATTTAGCACGTTTGAGAATAGCTTTTACTCCATCAAATTCAATGATGCCCTTATCGTACACTTGCCCTCCACCGCCAGGATAAAAAGCGGTTTGATCGAGAAGGATGGCATGAGTATCCGCCATGACGCGTACCACTTTCGCTGAAAACTCTTTAAGATAACTATTTGTTTGATACAGCAGCTTGGTCATAAGAAACTCTTTAGATGTTATTGCGCAATTTCTCTTCCCTTGGAAGCAGGAAAATGAAAGGTATTCCTAAAAACGCAATCCATCCACTCCAGAAGAAAGTTTGTTGACCGCCAATCTGATCATACATAAACCCTGTCACAACCCCAGCAAATGCATTAATCGCAAAAAGCAGGGCTAAGTATAAACCGTTCGCGAGGGATCTGTTTTCAGGGAAACTCTTATGAACTACTGCCATTCCGATTGGCAACACCATGAGAGATGATAAGCTGAGTATGCCCAAGAAGGCTATTTGAGCAAACCCCTGCGACGAAGAAAATGCCAGCATCGCTAAGGCTGATAAAGTCAATGAAAGAATCATTGTGATTCTGTATCCCACCCGATCATTCAAAAATCCACCCAAAAGTGTGCCAATTATTCCAATTCCCTGTACGATGCTGAGGGAAATGCCCGCGAACCAGATACTGGCGCCATTCTCGATCAGGAAAACAGGCAGGTAGAGCTGCGAGGATGTCCTGAGGAGAGAGCGCATGGTGACAATGCCTGCCATGGGTAATAATATTGTAGCCAGATCTTTAAAAGGGATTTTTGTTTGCTGCTTTGCTGCAGAATTATGGTGAGGGAGGTCTTTCAGCAAGAAACTTAAAATTAATGAAACGATAATTCCGCCAAGCATGAGCCAGGGGGTTGCCTGCATGGAGAAAGTTGTGATGACGGCTGTGACAAGGATTGGACCAACCATTATGCCTAATTCACCACCGACCATCCAAATGCTCATTCCCTTCCCAACGTTATCCCCCGAGAGGCCACTCACCAGCGCGGGTAATATGGCATGCAAGGTGGCTGAGGATATACCTGCGATGAGGCAGTACAATAGTGCGACCGAAAAGGAAGGCGCGGTCCCAAGCAAACTAATAAATATCGCCGTTACTGCAAGAGCGATCAACGCATATTTGCGAAGGTTTATCCGATCACTGATGTGGCCTATGACCGGTTGGAGAACGGAAACCCCTTGATAAACGAGGATAAGAAGTCCAGCCTCGGCTTTTAATAAGGAAAGTTGTACGATTAGGAAAGGAAGTAGAGGTGCAATAAACCCTGAATATGTATCATGCATTGCATGGGCACTTGATATGATAATTGCCTTGAGAGATGAGGAAGATGGAATATGTATTATCCGCTTCCCTTTATCACGAGTTTTATGCTTATAAGATGATTGAGTCCTTGCCAAAAGTAATCCTCTATATTGATTCACAAAGTCTGAATTATACTGGTTTGAAGAAGAGATTTCAACATCTATTCATCAACGATGAATAGATTGTACATTTATCCAGTTGACAGTTATTTTCCAGTACGGTAGAATTCTGTCATTCAATAAGAAGAAAAGGAGGTGTTTTTCATGAACGGTGAATTTTTAACATCAGTACCAATGAACCAGACGCCTCCTGTATTTAATTAATCCTCAATAATAATCATCGAGCGATTAACCGCAGGAGAATGAAAGCCCTGCGGTTTTCTTATTTCCCCGGTATCTCTTTAGAAAAAGCCGCAAACGCTGCAACCAACGCGCTGGAAAAAGCGTATCTACCATAGCGTGAGATTACCGCTGCGGATTGCAATCTCACGGTAAGAGTAACAACGGAGATAAAAATGTTATCAAGATTCAGAGAAACCTACAAGAAATTTTCAAAAGACTTCTGGCTGTTAATGGTGGCTTCATTTATTGACATGCTGGGCGGATCTTTGATCTTCCCCTTCTTTTCACTGTATATGACTCAAAAGTTTGATGTTGGTATGACAGAAGTCGGAACAATGTTCTTGGTATGGGCACTGACTTCCGGTGTGATCGGAAACACTGTCGGAGGGGCGTTAGCGGATAAGTTCGGCCGAAAGACAAATATCATCTTCGGATTGATCGCAAGTGCCACATCGGCGCTGATGATGGTTCTGATCAATGAAATTGTGGTTTTTTACATTGTGATCGGCGTGATCGGAATATTTGAAGATATTGCCGGACCAGCGCGTCAAGCAATGATCGCTGATTTGGTACCGGAGCAACTACGCGGAGATGCCTACGGCATGTTCCGCATCATTTTCAATCTGGCTGCCACAATTGCCCCGGCTATCGGCGGCTTCATGGCGACACGGTCCTTTGAGATGCTGTTCTACGCAGATGTTGTCATCAGCATCGCTGTCGCGTTATTTGTACTTTTCTTCCTGCCAGAAACAAAACCAGAGACAACCGCGGAGTCGAAGAAAGAGCAGTCTTTTACACAGTCTTTTAGAGGATATAAAATTATATTAAAGGACAAGTTATATATTGCGTTCATTGCAGTATCCGCTCTTTCTACATTGATGTATTTCAATATGAACAGCTCAATGTCAGTGTACCTGGTCAATCACCGGGGAATCACGCCAGCGCAATTTGGCTACATCCTGAGTTTGAACGCTGGGATGGTGGTGATCCTACAATTATTCTTCACGCGTATCACCGCGAAGTGGAAACCTTTGCTGACGATCGCTTTTGGAAATTTGCTGTACGTGATCGGATTCACGATGTACGGGATAGTTAATACGTACACCATGTTCATTTTTGCCATGATCATCATTACAATCGGGGAGATGATTTATGCCCCGAAAGAACAAACGATCGTGGCGAATATCGCGCCTGAGCACATGCGCGGCAGATATATGGCCATCCGTAATTTTGCATGGATCATACCAATTGCGATCGGACCGCTGGGTGCGGGCGTGATCATGGATAATTTTGATCCGCGCTATGTCTGGTTCGCGGCTGGATTTGTGGGCTCACTTTCTGTGATCGGTTTTTTACTCCTGCATATAAAAGCCCGCGAGAGATTTGAAAGTTTGGAAAATGGAAAACAGGTAAACGGTGAAAATGGCGGAATAAAAAAAGATATTTCAATAGAAGCGGATTCCACCGCCATTTCGTACGAAAAATAATTTCAAGGAGGTTGGCAAAATGCCAACCTCCTTTCCTTTTAATTATCTATTTACGAGGTAAGAGTAATACGACGGATATGCCCATGATGATAAGGCCGATGATGCGGCGAGAATCTAGTGGGATGGTTTCGACACCACCCCAACCCATTGTGTCAACGATCGTGCTGAGAACCATCTGCCCCAGGAAAATAGCGGCAACACCCGCGGTGACCCCTGCCAGGTTGATGGAGAAAGCTATTCCTGTAATTATGATGATCCCAAGTGCCCCGGATATGAGGATCATTACAAAAGCGTTTTGGGTGAGGGTGCTGCTAGTATCTTTGCCTAGAAACCGCACAGCGAGGATAATGATCCCCGCCAGCGCTCCCCCGAGAAAATTGGTCCACAGACCTGTTTTTATTGGTCCAACCAGGTCTCCAGCTCTGCCACTTAGATAAGCCTGGAGTGTAATGGCTATACCAGTCGCGAATGCTCCCAACCCGCCGATCACGATCATGTTCTTCATATAAATACCATCCTTACTTTGAGACAATTATTTCATTGAAAATTAATGACATGCAGAATTATAGTCTGTCTTTATTATGAAATTAATATTATTTTTTGAGGGCCGATGGTAAGGAGATTCAGAATTTCTCGGTATAGGTGCTCGCTTTATAATTCAGTACCAAAACTAAATTCGCATTCCAACGTAGAATAATTGAAAAGAATATATGAAAGGATTTCAATAAGAATCGTGGGCTTTAGAGACTTGAATTCAACTAGTAAGTGCAACTTTGCAAGTGTTAGAGAGGTAAGCTGC
>CAZBCD010000156.1:0-5645 GCA_964490205.1 uncultured Pelolinea sp.
ATTATGGCGGTTAATGTGCGGATACCATCTTGAATACACAGCTGCCATCACTGCACAGGGTTTCTCTGCCTTTACGAAGGCTGCCACGTATATGTTGCTCAGTTTTTTTATAGACAATTACCTCGTCACCTCAATAGGAATATATCCGATATGGATGATCTCGCTCAGCTTCATACTTCTTGCGGGACTGCAGGGTATATTCACCTATTTGAGCGGCCGATTAGCTGCGAAGACTTCCGAGAACACCATCAGGCGGCTGCGCAACTACCTGTTTGACCATATCCAGCACCTTCCTTTCTCCTACCACTCAGAAACTGATACAGGTGAACTAATCTCGCGCTGCACGTCAGATGTGGATGCCCTTCGTCGATTCTATAATAATCAGGCGATTGGTATTGGCCGTATCTCCCTGCTCTTTATTGTTAATTTTATCGCCCTCACACAGTTGAATACAAAACTCGCTCTTATTTCTGTGATCGCAGTCCCTTTCATCTTAGGAATCTCGATTTATTTCTTCCGCAAGGTTTCAAAAGCATACGAGGCATACCAGGAACAGGATGCGGTGCTTTCCACCACACTACAGGAAAACTTAAGCGGCGTGCGTGTTGTAAAAGCTTTCGCGCGCCAACCATACGAAATTGACAAATTTGAGAAAAACAATTGGGAAAAATTTCTTCGCGGGAAAAAACTACTCACCATCCACTCACTGTACTGGCCTATTTCCGAAGTTTTATGCGGATTGCAGATGCTGGTCGGATTCTTGGTCGGCGCACTGATGGCAATCAACGGCGAGATCACCGTTGGGGATTATCTGGCATATGCAGGCCTGGTGATCTGGATAATTTTCCCCTTACGCGGGCTGGGGCGTTTCATCGTTCAGATGTCAAATGGGCTGGTATCCTATGACCGTATATATAAGATCATCAATGAGAATCGAGAACCAATCGACGAAGGAAATTACAAACCAGCCGATGGTGTCGAAGGTAAAATAATTTTTAACCATGTTAGTTTCGAATATGAACAAAATGACCGCGTCCTGCACAATATCAGCTTCAAAGCAGACGCAGGGAAAGTGGTCGCACTGCTTGGTTCTACCGGTTCCGGTAAAACCACGCTGGTCAATCTCCTGCCGCGATTCTATGAATATACAAGCGGCGAGATTCTTCTAGATGGATTCGATCTGCGTTGTTATTCACGGCGTTTCCTTCGCCAGGAGATCGGTATTGTAGAACAGGAGCCTTTCCTTTTTTCCAGGTCAATCAAAGAAAATATCACTTACGGTGTTGACCGAGAAATGACACGCGAAGAGATTGAGCAAGCTGCAAAAAGAGCTGCTATTCATGATGTAATCCTCACATTCCCGGATGGTTACAACACATTGATTGGGGAACGCGGTGTTACCCTTTCTGGTGGGCAGAAACAGCGCATCGCTATCGCGCGCACCCTCCTTAAGGATCCGCGCATCCTTATTCTAGATGACTCAACATCCTCTGTAGATACAGAAACTGAAGGTCAAATCCGCGGCGCTCTGGATTCATTGATGAAGAACCGCACAACGTTCATCATTGCCCACCGTATTCAGAGCATCATGACAGCTGATCTCATCCTCGTGTTGGAGAATGGGCGTGTGATCCAAAAAGGAAGGCATACTGATCTGGTAAAAAAGACCGGCATCTACCAGCAGATCTACAATATGCAGACCCGCATTGAAACCGAATTAGATGAGGAGCTGTCCGATGCCGGTTAATCAGTTTAGAGAAGAAGAATTCTCCGGCAAACTGTCCGGTACAGTGACCAAACGTATCCTTGCGCTGCTTAAACCACACTGGTTATGGGTGGTTGGGTTCCTTCTCACCATTATTATCGTGTCCATTTTGGATGCTTTCTTTACTTACCTGAGCAAACAAATCATTGATCTGGGCATCCTCGCTGGAGATACCGAAACACTCTATCGTGTTCTCAGCCGTTATGGATATCTCATCCTGATTCAGGCAGCTGCAACATTTGGTTTTGTTTTCTTAGTTGGTGTGCTTGGCGAACGCATCCGCTATGACCTGAGGCAGAAGCTATTCAACCATCTGCAAAAATTATCTCTTTCTTATTACAGTCAAACACCGGTCGGTTGGATCATTTCTCGCGTTACAAATGACACTGAACGAGTAGCTGAGTTGATGACCTGGGGATTATTGGATTCTACCTGGGGAGCAGTTAACATACTCACCGCTCTCGCCTTCATGTTTTCGATCAACTGGCGGATGGCGCTGATCGTATGTGCGATCCTCCCAATCCTGCTTTACACAGCAGTGCAGTTCCGTAAACGCATCCTTGCTCAGTTCCGAGAAGTCCGTAAATTCAATTCAAAGATCACCGCATCTTACAACGAGAACATCAGCGGTGTACGGGTCGTGAAAGCACTTGGCCGTGAGGATAAGAACCTGGAAGAGTTCAGTGGACTAACCGCCGGTATGTGCCGATCTGGGTACCGCGCCGCATGGCTGAGCGCCCTCTTCCTTCCCAGCGTACAGATCATCTCCGCTCTTACTACTGGGAGCATCATCTGGTACAGCGGCGCTCAGGTCAACTTTCAGGGTGTCACTGTCGGCGGTATCCATGCGTTCATTTCCTATATGACTTTTATGATGTGGCCAATCCAGGACCTGGCGCGCGTATTCGCGGAACTCCAGCGGGCAATCGCTTCAGCAGAGCGCATCTTCACGCTTATTGATATCGCGCCTGAAGTCCAAGATAAACCCACAGCCATTGATCCCGGCACAGTTCGGGGCAACATCATTTTTGAGCATGTCCACTTCTGGTATGAAGATGAATTGCCAGTTATTAACGACCTTAATCTTAAGATCAATCGTGGTGAAACCATTGCCCTTGTCGGTTCTACTGGTGGCGGCAAGACAACCATAGTTAATTTACTGTGCCGGTTTTACGAACCAAAACGCGGTCGCATCTTGATCGGAAATCACGATTACACCGATCTATCTTTGGAATCCATCCAATCCCGTATAGGTATTGTCCTGCAAACCCCGCATCTTTTCTCTGGTACGATCAAAGAGAACATCGCTTATGGACGGTTGAAAGCCAGCCAGGCAGAAATTGTAAAAGCAGCCAAATTGACCAGCGCGCACCAGTTTATCCAGCGCTTCGAAAAGGGATATGACGAACAGGTTGGGGAAGGCGGCGTGCTGCTTTCAGTCGGTCAGAAGCAGCTCATCAGTTTGGCACGGGCAATCCTTTCCGACCCGGAAATTTTTATCATGGATGAAGCAACAAGCTCAGTGGATACGCTGACCGAAACCCTGATCCAGAATGGTATGGAAGCCACCATGAAAGACCGAACCAGTTTTATCATTGCACACCGCCTATCCACTATCAAGCGAGCTGACCGCATCTTTGTCATTGAAAGCGGTCACATCGCGGAGATGGGATCTCACAAAGAACTGCTGCGATTAAAGGGAAAATATTTCAATCTGTACACCAAACAGTTCCGCTCTGAACGTGAAAACACCTATGATGTCTTTCAGACAAAGCAAACAGATCCTAAAGATATAAAATAGGTTGGTATAAAAAAGGAAACATCGATTGGCTGCGGCAGCCCACAGATTGTTCAGATTTTCTTTATTTTTACCCAGATTGCGAGTTTGACAATTTAGACAAATCCAGATATGCTTTTATATCCAAAGGTCTTACATGCTGTAATCTCACCTTACTACTTGAATTGTTGCTGGTTGTTTGCAACATAGCTTACACTCTCCTTTGGGAAAATAACACTTGACGCGGTCAAGTTCAGTTATAATTAAAACTCGATCCTTGAATGGAGAATAATAATGATGAAACTGAAAAGTAAAAGAATAATTACAGCTGTTGTTGTGTTATCTGCCGTGATATTATCCGCCTGCGGTGCTGCCGCACCCGCGGAACCTACCCAGGACCCCAATGCGATCTTTACTCAGGTCGCTGAAACAGTGATGGTCAGCATGACCCAGACCTCTGAAGCCATGCCGCCCACACCCATGCCAGAAATCACAGCTACTATTGCACCTACCATGGAAGTCATGCCCACCGATACCATTGCCACACAACCGCCCGGACCCACTTTACCGGTCGGACCGACCGCAACCATCCCACGTGTTGGTGACTCTGCCAAATTTAACACACAGACACCAGCTGACGGCACTGTTTTAAAAGTTAGCGAGGAGTTTACATTCATTGTTTGCCTTGGCAACAACGGCACCACGGAATGGGATAATACCTACTACTTGGAATGGGTGAGCGGTTTCACCTTATGGCCTGACCAAAAATATTTCTATGTAGGAGAGACCATCGAACCGGGCGGCAAATGGTGCTTTTACTCACCAGCCGTTGCTCCGTGGTATCCAGGTCCCTTCACGACACGCTGGTATATGAGGAACGGCGGTGGTGACTTCATGCTTGAGGTTTATTTCAACTATAAAGTAGAAGCCTAAAAAATCTGACTCATACAAATTTAAAAGCGCCCCAAAGGGCGCTTTTTCCCTTAAAAGAAACAACCTTAATCCTCTGCAATCATCTTTGTGATACTTATGCTGAGTGCTTTCTCTAGTTTGACAGCGGCGGTTTTCTTCTCAATACCAGCAGCGATCGCCCATTCGCTAGCAAACTGGTTCTTGAGCTTTTCCAATGTGCGGTGTTCATTTACGTGCAGATTTTTCTCTGCATTGCGTGCGTGCATTTCCCTAATCAAGCGCGCGTTCGCCAGCACAGAGCACTTTGCCATTTCATCCTTAATGTACTTGATGCGGGTGCGAAAGTTATTGCTCAGCGGTATGGGTTTTTGGCGAATCACACTCAGAGCTTTGGCAAATGTTGCCGGTGCGCATACAGAACGGATACGTTTGGATTTGGATTCGATCATTGGCAGCCAGTAAATTAATTTATCTGTTTTTACTACGTAAAATACTTGCTTTTCACCTGCCAGTTTCTTTCGGTCAATGCCTTTTATCTTTCCTACGCCGTGGGTCGCGTGTACAATGTAATCCCCTTCTTTTAGTTCAAGAATTACTTTCCTCATAAGCCGCCTTTTTTATGCCAAGCTATCTCTGCATCTTTTAATACAAAGCATATAATGTTTTTTATCCAATTATTCTTGAAAACCACCGCTCTCTGGGACGCTCCGCCTATTTCTTACAGCCCATAATTCGCGGGAAAAGTAGTCTGGAACCGAAATTAATGGATACAATCCTACGATTATATTACAAGTGACAAAAAAAAGCTAATCGCACATTAGGATAATATCTATGCGCAATTTTAATTGGTTATATTTACGGGTTCATGGGAGAGTAAAGTAAAAGGAGCGAGAGCTTATCACTCTCCAATGGAGAGTGATAAGAGCCATTCTCCCTGTTGTGTTTTAAATGAGAAGTTGCGAGGGAGGGATTTGCTCAGCGCAATGAATGACGCGCTACAGGTCTACCGCCTGGTGACATGCGGCTCTCAGCCGGGTCATAGTTTTACTCTCCGATCAGATTGGCAGAGCTAAGAGAATAAGTACCAAGCATCCTTAATTACTTAATAATTTAATTTGACAGTTCAAAAACTATTATATATCTTGGATTCAAGTATCAAGTGCAACAGTGATTATTTAAGAATACCACAGG